>NZ_JBEUMS010000017.1:0-162775 GCF_040543805.1 Arcicella rosea | reverse complement strand
GGTGTTCACCTCTTCCCATCTCGAACAGAGAAGTTAAGCCCAGTTCCGTTGATGATACTGCAATCATATGCGGGAAAGTAAATAAACCCCAAAAACATTAAAAAAGGTTCTTGATAGTAATATCAAGAACCTTTTTAATTTGAAGATATTGGGATAGTCAAAAATAAAGGTATCTCTTTTAGAGATACCTTTATTTTTGACTATAACCAAGATGGCTTAAACTTATTTAGTATATTTTTTATTTTCTTTATGTATCTCTGAGATTCTCCAATTGCTTTAAAATTCTTCCATTCTGTTTGTTTTAAATAGAAATAGAAAATTTTCTTGAATTCTTCGCTATAATTGTAGGCTTTATAAATGGGTTTTCTTTCTACAAAATGTATTAAATAAGGTGTTTCATTGGGAGAAATCGTCGAAAAATGATTCCAAAGAGGACTTAACTCCAGCCATTGATTGGCTAAAATTACATTTAATCCATACTGATCTGGGTAGTTTGCAAATTTCTTATTATTATCAATGCAGTCAATGATTTTTTCTGTTATGTTTAACTCTCTCCATTTTTTCGTATTCATTAAAATCAAACCTGTATTAAAATAGCGAGTCTTTCCAGACAAACCTAACTCATCGTGATTTAAGACTCCTCCCCAGCTATTATCAAATGTGATAATTCTAGGGTCTAATACTGAGGCAATTACATGTTTTTCAAGGTCATTTTCAAATAAGGTAGCAACATCTTTTAATACAATCATATCAACATCTAAATATAATACTCTTTCTATTTCTTCTGGAATGAAATATGGGATGAAAAGACGCATATAAATATTTAAAGGATAAGAACTTCTATCTAATGGCAACTTCATTCCTTCAGGAATTACGCTATTCATTTCTTTCCAAACGAGCGTAGTAATGTTGGTATCAATTGACTTTTGAAGTTTCAATTTATTATTACTACTAACATTATCTTCAATAATATAAATGGTAATAGTATGACCTTCTGAAAGATTTGCTTCAATTGATTTTATGAGAGCTGCCAATAAGATGATATAATGATTATCACTAGCAACAACTATATTTAATGGCTTCATTGGAATTTGCTTTTATTGGCGTTTATTTTCAATATATTCATTATTTGACTATTGCTTAAAAATCAAATAGTTATCTATTTAAAATATCTCTGTATATATCTAACACTTGATTGGCTGTTTTTTCCCACGAAAATTGAGATGCTCTTTCAATGCCATAAGCAATTGTTTTAGCTCTTAATGCTGTGTTGTTTAATACAGAAACAATCATTTGGGCAATTTCTTCAGGTTGAGTGGGGTCTATTAATATCGCATCTCTTCCTGCAACTTCAGGCATAGCTGAAGTATTACTTGTAATAACGGGAATTCCACAACCCATTGCTTCAAGAATTGGAATGCCAAAGCTTTCTCGTAAGGAAGGATATAAAAATAATTGAGCTAACCTGTAAAGATTTGGAAGCTCTTGGTTAGGGATATAACCTGTCAACATTATATTATTCATCAAATGCTCATTGTTTTGAGCTTTCAGAATAGAAAGTAAATGTTCTTTCCCAAAGTCTGGCATTACTAATGTAAAGTCAAGCTGACCACGTTGATGAAGTATTCCTATTGATTTTAATACATTTGGAAGATTTTTCTTTGGGTCTGTATTACCTAAAAACAAGATGAATTTATCGGGTAAGTTCATCTTTTCTTTGAAAGCTTTTAATTCTTGTGGTGTTGCATCAGGAGTAAAATGTTTACCACAGGCATTATAAACTGTTTTTACACGATTTTCAGGAATTTTTAACCCTTCAATAATACGTTCTCTTTCATAATCGCTAACAGTAATTATCATTTCTGCCTTTTTAGCAATTTTTGGTACATTCCAACGACGATATAAATTTCCGAAACGTTGGTAATATGTTCCTTCGGTAATCATCCATTTTTCTAAATAAATTATGTCATGAATTGTTACAACTAATGGAATTTTAGTGGAAATAGGAGCGGTATTACTTGTACAATGAAGTAAATCTACTTTATCATTTTTGTATGATTCTGGAAGGATTTTTTGTTCCCAAACTGGGTATGAAGCGGCTTTTGAAATTTGTAGCTTCATGTTATCACTTGGCTGAAGTGCACTCATATCAGCATCAGGCTGTGCATAAACGAAGTATTCATCAGAAGTATTCATTTTTTGAAGCTCACGTAGTACTTCAAGGACAACAATGTCCATTCCATGTTTTTTCTTACGAAAAATTCTTTGTGCTTCTATTCCTATTCGCATTTGCCTAATGATTTTTTGATTTTTGTTTTACAGAATGTAATTCCGTAAAACTTATTTATCGTAAATGTCTTTTGAAGTATTACTAAAGTTCCAAATTAAGCCTTTCCAAAATGCTTTTAAATGCTCCCAATCGCCTTTTGTTACATAGCCAAGTAAGTTTTTAGGAACAGCGACTAAGAAATAATACAAAAACATTAATATCCGTTGCGGGCCAAATGTATTTCGTCTTAAATAAAGTAAACGATTTCGGCTATAATAATAAGTTTTTAATGTTGACCCTTTTCCTGTACTGATGGACTCTTTATGCCAAATCTTACTTGCTGGTTCATACCAAATTGAATATCCAGCCCTTACAAATCTTTCACAATAATCCATTTCTTCATAATACAAAAAGAATAAAACAGCCATAAAACCAACTTTATCGAAAGCTGTTCTCGAAAAAAGCATTGCTGCTCCATGAGCCCTAGAAGTAGGCATGGCTTTGTCGTGTTGACCTTTATCTTTTTCTAAATATCCGATAGAAAAACCTCGTCCAGTGATAGGATTAATAGGGGAAAAACCTGCAAACTGAATAGTATCAGGTTCGTCGAAGTATAAAATTTTAGGACAGACGACTCCTATTTTAGAATCTGTTTGGAATCTAGCAATAAGTGGTTCTAAGAAACCAGGATCAACTTCTGTATCATTATTAAGTAAAAAAAGATATTCACCTGTTGCCGCTTCAATACCACGATTATTACCACCGGCAAAACCAAGATTTTCACCAGTTTCAATGTATTTTATCCAAGGAAAATCTATCGGTAGTTGATGACCCAATTCTTTATTACTATTATCAACAACAATTACTTCAATAGAAGGATAAGTGATTTTTTCTAGTGAACGTAACAAATCGGCGGTAACAGCTGTACCGTTAAAATTGATAGTAATTATAGAAACTTTAGGTAGATGATTTGTCATATCAGTCTTTTACTTTTCAACTTACTTTTTCCCATTGTTGGGTTGCGGAATTATATTGCTTAATCACTCTGGCAGGATTTCCCACTGCAACACTAAAAGGAGGAATGTTCTTTGTAACCACAGCTCCTCCTGCAATTACACTATGCTTTCCGATAGTTACTCCTGCGGTAATAACTGCATTTGCACCAATCCAACAATCGTCTTCAATAGTAATTGTTGCTGTAGTAACTGGCTGTAAATGAATGGGTTTTGTTACATCTGTATAAACGTGATTAAGTCCACTCATTACGATGTTTTGGGCGAAAATAACATTGTTTCCAACTGTTACTGGGCCAATGATTACATTGCCAATACCAACTCTTGAATTATTTCCGATATAAACTGGTCCAACACCATTATTGATGGTGGCAAAATCTTCAACAGTACTGAAATCACCTAAAGAAAAGGGCTGAAAAGGCAATACATCTACTCTTGTTCTTCGACAAATAACAGAACCTTTCCCTTTTTTATGAAAAAAAGGATTGATAAACCACTTCACCCAAAGCCTAGGACGAGCTTGATATTTTGGAATCAAGCACCAATGCACAAACTTTTTTAAAGTGGGACTAGATTTTATGGTTTGAACGATAGACATAAGGAATAATTATGAGTGATGAATTATGAAAATATATCAATGATATATCTCAGAAAGCAACATTGTTTTTTTACTAAGTTAATTTATGTCTAAATTTTATTTAAAAAGATATTTTTTCAAACGGAAAATAAGGGCTTTTTTCAGTCCACCATCTATTTGAATTCTACGATCACTCGTCCAAACTCTTCCATCATCACCATCGACTGCCGCAATTTTTCCGCCTGCTTCTTGTAGTCTTAATGCCATCATTCCGTCTTCAGCAGCATGTCCAGCATCATCACCAGCAATACCACGAAAAGTTCTTTGAACAGCAATATCATAACCGTTTACATCAATTCCTTTTTGGCGAATAAAGCCACTATTGTAACCTAAAACATTTAAAAAAGGCTGAGTTTTTTCTTTCTTCTTGATAACATAACTACTCATTACTTCATACAAGCCATATTGCCAACGTGGAGTATTTGGAGCAGGTAAAAAAGAGTAACTACCATGAACACAATAAACAGGAATATTGGCACCATTTACCAAAGTATCTGTCATCGCTGTAATCCAACCTGCTGGATATAGCGTGTCGCTATCACCCGTAAGAATGTAAGTTCCTTTGGCAGAATGCAAACCATTTGTTCTTGCATGACCAACACCTTGTTTGGTTTCTAAAATGGTTTTTACGCCTAATTTTTTTAATAAATCGGCTGTTCCATCCGTAGAATTATTATCAATGACTAATAATTCTACAGGGTATTTGGTATTGGTATTGGCAAGTGAAATGAGTGTATGTAAAATTCCTTCCTCTTCATTCCAAGCAGGAATTACTACTGAAACGACAGGGTTTTCATTAGAAAATATAGATAATTTTTTCTTAAGTTCTTCAACTTCAGCAGCTGAGTATTCGCTAATGCGCAGTGGTTTGCTTAGTATTTGTGTTACCCAAGTTGGTAAAGAAAAATTAATCATAGTCTTTTCAATTTATGAAATAGCAAATCTATTTTCGAGCAATAATTGTATGAATATTGAAAGGTATTTATTCTGCTCTTTTTACTTTTTCCCAAATCCCAGAAGTTAATCCGTTTTTATATCTGAAATAACCTTTAATGGCGCAATAATTCATGAAAGAGAAGTAAAAAGGAACAAAAAGTATTTTTACTCTAATTTTCTTATTTTCAAGATAATAGCCAAGTAAAGCTAAAATATAAAAGGCAATTTGAGCAATCATCAAAAGATGATAACTAAAAATATCTAATAATTCAGCGCCTGTAAAAAGTATAATAGCGTTAATTAATACTAAAAGAGGAAGACAAAATGGTGCGACCGCCCAACGCATGGCACGATGTGAAACATACTGAAAAGAAAGCAAACCATATTTGAAAATATTCCAAAGAAAACCAAGACGAGCAATGGCTTGGAAACCGCCAGCTGCAATCCTGATTTTACGCTTCATTTCATCTTGAATAGAGAAAGATGGTCTTTCACTAGCATAAGCATCTGGTTCATAAATTACTCTGAAACCGTTTGCTGCAATGCGTAAGGAAATGATGAAATCATCAAGTAGTGTGTCTTTTTCAACATGTTCAAATAAATTGGTTCTTACAGCAAATAACTCGCCTGCTGCGCCAACTACTGAATAAAGCTCTGTGTCTAGCTTTTTAAGGAAAGATTCATATTTCCAATACAAACCTTCGCCAGCGCCAGCAGCGGCTTCTGAGCCTTCTGTTTGAATGCGTTTTTCGCCAGCAACTGCACCAACTACAGGGTCTTGAAAATGCCTTACAATATTTTTGATGACAAGTTGATTTAACGTAGTATTAGCATCAGTAAAAATTACGATGGGCGTATCAATGGTTTTCATTGCCATATTCATCGCTTCAATTTTACCTCTACGAGTATCTCCGCCAATCATTCTCAGGTTTGAGTATTGATTTTGAAGGGATTCTATATATTCTGAAGTGCCATCATTTGAACCTTCGGTAACGAAGAGTACTTCAAATTTTTCGGAAGGATAATCTAAACCAAAAGTGTTTTTTACTTTTGCTTCAATACAAGACATTTCATTGTAAGCAGGAACTACTAAGGTTACTTTTGGTAAGTAATCAGGATCATTATATTTCTTGAAGGTAAGTCCAAGTGCCTTTCTGATTTTTACAAAAATCCAAGCAACGATACCGTAGCCGATATAAGTATAGAAAACAAGCCCTATACAAATCCAAAAGCATAGTTCAAATAGCAATTTCATAGTTTGATGTTTTACAAGGTATCAAAATATTAGGACAACTTGCTTAAGCAGTTCTTCTTGGTTTAAACTATACGTTTTCTGACTGTAACAGCGCAGGGAATGTCATAAAGAATATCTTTAAATCATATTTAAAAGAGAAATTACGAGCATACTCAATGTCTAATTCTATTCTTTCTTGTTCTGTCATATCCTTTTTGCCTTTACCACGTTTAGTTACTTGCCAAAGACCAGTAAGTCCGCCAGGACCAGCAAAACGTTCAATATAATCGTCAGTCGTTAATTTTTCAGCTTCGTACAAAGGCAAAGGTCTGTTTCCAATCAATGACATATCTCCTAAGAAAATATTAAATAACTGAGGTAATTCGTCAATACTGCTATTTCTCAAGAAACGACCCAATTTGGTAATACGTGGGTCATTTTGGAACTTCATGAAAGCTACTTTTTCTTTCTTTTTGTTTAAGTAAATTTTTTCACAAGTTTCTTCTCCATCAAGATAGAGTTTTTGTTGGCAAGCACCAATGATAGCACATTCATCACAAAGTCCATCTTTTTTCTTTTCAGTAGCACCTTTTGTGTACATATTCAGCGATTCCATGTTTTTAATCAACTGATCTGCATCAGTACGCATGGTTCTGAATTTATAAATTTCAAAGATTTTATAGCCAGCTCCAACACGTTTAGATTTGTAAACGATAGGTCCTTTTGAATCTAATTTGATAAGGATGGAAATAACAATAAGTAGCGGAGAAAGTAACAATAAAGCAAAACCTGTTGAGGCAACGTCAATGAAACGTTTCCAAAAAGGTATTTTTACTTCTAAAATATTAGACTTTGTTTGCTGAGAAGCAACATAATGACGACGTTTGATAAAGTACTCTAAACGAGTTACCAAATCGCCATTACTGAAGTCTTTTGGGTAAATATCATCACCTTTTTTCTCGATAACTTCTTTGATAAGACCAGGAGTAACGTGGTCGCTGGTAAGTACTACAGGTAAACTCTTCGTCCAATTATCTTTTCGGATAGTCTCTAAAAATTTTAGCCCGCCTAAATTCCTCGCAATAATGATAGCATCTGGGGGATAAGTATTTTTAACAAACTCCAAACATTCGTCGGCGTTATTGAGAACCTTGATATGAAGCTTTTGACCGAATTTTTTCAAAAAATTGACCACAACAAAATCTTCATCTTCAACCAGAATTACTTTGATAGGAAAATCATCCTTTGGTGATGATATAGTCTGTGGGATACTACTCATATTTTAGTGATTTTTATAATTCTATATCAAGACTTACACGATAATTGATACTGCTTTTTTGTCAAGCTTTGAGATAGCAGATGATGAGTAAACCTTTAAATAATTTTCATAAAATGGTTAATGGCGTTACTTATTTTACTCGGCGTAAAATAGCTTTTACTTTGGCGTGTACCTCCATCGGATTAAACGGTTTTAACATAAAATCGTCAGCACCAAGGTTCAAGCACTCTATTCTTTCTTTACTTTCATCTGTTCCAGAAAGAATAATGATGGGTAAATTACTGAATAAATTACTTGCACGAACAACTTTTACAAATTCCTTCCCATCCAAATTGGGCATATTAAGGTCAGCAATAATAAAATCTGTATCGTTTCCAGCATCTAACCAGTTCATTCCTTCCATTCCATCATTTTTGACAGTTACATCAAATTCTTTGTTCAAGAAGTGCTCTAATACTTTTCTAGTACTTGCTTCATCATCAACGATTAGCAGTTTCAATTTACTGTTGCTCATTATTCTTAGTTCTTGAGTTTTTAGCTTTACTGCGAAAATAAACGAGAGTACAATTACTTAGGGGTTCTTCTATCGTTAATAGACAAAAGGAAGTCATTTTTGTATTAGTTTATTTTATACAATAGTAATCAATTTGAAATCAATAGTTAAATAAATATCGTAAAAAAAAATGATTGAAACACAATAATATAAAAAATGTTATTATTTCAATATTCTCTCTTAAAGTTAATATCAATTACCTTGCCAAACAAATGTTTTTGTGCTTTTAAACCCTCCAAATCAGATTCTACAAAAAAGGGGGACATCAAAAATTTTGCACTTATATAAAGAATACTGCTATCCACATTTACTTACTTTTCAAATATAAATATATTGATATAATATTGTTACTTTCCTATTTGATATTTTGGATTATGATTTTTTGGACGAATAAGAGTTTACTTTCAGCATGTTGCTAAAATTTTAACCTAAAGTTATTAAGGTTATGGTTTAATATCACTCAGGTTTCTGTTTGCTAATAATTTATTAATAATGATAAAAAAAGAATGGGAAAAAACGATTGATACAATCTTTTCCGAACAATTGAAAAATCAATACAACATTGGGAATACCGATGTTTTTGAAAGGAAAACCAAATTGAAAAATTTACTCAATTTGATACTTCAATATAGAAAAGATATTCAAAAAGCGATGTTTGAAGATTTCAAAAAAGCGCCAGCGGAAGTAGATTTAACCGAAATTTATACTGTAACCAACGAAATTAATCATGCAATAAAACATTTGAACGCTTGGATGAAACCCCATTATGTGGCTAGTCCGATTACACTTTTGGGTACTTCTTCTTACATTCATTATGAACCGAAGGGCGTCGTTTTGATTATTTCTCCTTGGAATTTTCCGTTTAATTTAACTTTTGGTCCATTGATTTCTGCCATCGCTGCGGGTAATTGTGTGATAATAAAACCATCAGAACATACGCCCAATTCTACCGCTTTGATGAAGAAAATGTTGGCAGAAATATTTCCAGTAAACGAAGTAGCGGTTTTTGAAGGAGATTCATCAATAGCAGCGTATCTCACGCAATTGCCTTTTAACCATATTTTCTTTACAGGAAGTCCTGCTTTGGGAAAAAAAGTAATGAAATCGGCTGCCGAAAACCTTTGTTCAGTTACTTTAGAATTAGGCGGAAAATCGCCTGTGATTATAGATGAATCAGCCGATTTAAGCAAAGCAGCGAAGAGAATAGCATGGGCTAAGTTCTTGAATAACGGACAAGTATGTATTGCGCCAGATTATTTATATGTTCATGAAAAGGTAAAAGAAGAGTTTTTATCATTGTTGAAAGTGCAAATTATCGGGTTTTATGGCGAAGAACCAGCGCTATCGAAAGACTACAGTCGGATTGTTAATCAAACGCATTTTAATCGCCTGAAACAATATTTACAAGATGCAATTTTGGATGGAGCAGTGTTAGAAATAGGAGGGGAAATGAATGCAGAAGAGCGATTTATCGCTCCAACAGTTTTATCGAACGTCAATCTAAAAAGTGCTATTATGCAAGAAGAAATCTTTGGTCCGATTTTACCTTTAATGGTTTATCAAGATTTAAACGAAGTAATTCAGCATATTCAACAACATGAAAAACCTTTAGCTTTATATATTTTCAGTAAGCAAAACGAAGTAATCAGTAAAATAATGCGTGAAACAAGGGCTGGTGGAACGGTTATCAATCATAATACTTTACATTTTTTTAATAACGAATTGCCTTTTGGTGGGTCAAATAATAGTGGAATTGGAAAGGCGCATGGAAAATATGGTTTTAAAGCTTTTTCAAATGCCAGAGCTGTGATGAAACAGTGGTCGCCTGTTAGTGCATTAGATTTATTAATGCCACCTTACGGCAATTTTAAGCAAAAAATTATTGATTTAACGATTCGATTTTTCTAAAAAAAAGCCCAAATCACCAATTTGTAATTTGGGCTTTTTGATTTTACTTAGAGTAAGAAAAAGGGAAATCAACCGCATTTACGCCTCTTTGTTTGTTAGGAGTAGGCGACATTTTGAAATCAATCGTCGCACCTTGTGTTAACTTTTGGTGACTCAACCAGTTTTTAGAATATGGTAACCCGTTGAATTTTACCGTTTGAATATACTTGTTTTGCTCGTTGTTTGCAGGAGCATTTATCGTAATTTTTTTACCGTTTTCAAGCGATAATGTTACTTTTTTGAACAATGGCGTACCCAAAACATATTGGTCGGTGGCTGGAGTAACAGGGTAAAAACCTAAAGCCGAAAATACATACCAAGCCGAAGTTTGTCCGTTATCTTCGTCGCCACAATAGCCATCTGGTGTTGGTTGATACATTTTATTCATTACTTCTCTAATCCAATATTGTGTTTTCCACGGCTCGCCAGCGTAATTGTACAAGTAAATCATGTGTTGGATTGGTTGGTTTCCATGTGCATAATTTCCCATGTTCATAATTTGCATTTCACGGATTTCGTGAATGACAAAACCATAATAAGAATCATCAAAAACAGGAGGCACAACAAATACAGAATCCAACATTTTGCTAAAACCTTTGCTTCCGCCCATCAAATTAGAAAGACCGTTAACATCATGAAAAACGCTCCAAGTATAATGCCAGCTGTTTCCTTCTGTAAAAGCATCTCCCCATTTAAAAGGATTGAAAGGCGTTTGGAAAGTACCATCTTGATTTTTGCCACGCATTAATTTTGTGCTGGGGTCAAACAAGTTTTTATAGTTCTGCGAACGTTTGGCAAAGCGGTCAATTTCTTCCTGTGGACGTTTTAAGGCTTTTGCCAACTGATAAATACAGAAATCATCATAAGCGTATTCTAACGTTCTGGCAGCATTTTCATTAATTTTTACATCATAAGGAACGTAACCCAATTGATTATAATACTTTACTCCCAACCTTCCTACAGAACTCAAAGGACCTTCGTTTTCACTATTTTTCAATAAAGCTTGATACAGTTTATTGATGTCGAAGCCTTTTCCGCCCTTCAAGTAAGCATCGGCGATAATTGAAGCCGAATTTGAGCCTACCATACAATCACGATGACCCGGACTTGCCCATTCTGGTAAGAAGCCGCTTTCATCATAAGTATTGGCTAAACCTTCCATAATTTGTGCGTTCAGCGAAGGGAACATCAAATTAAAGAATGGAAAAACGGCTCTAAAAGTATCCCAAAAACCATTGTCCGTAAACATATATCCTGGTAATACTTTGCCATTGTAAGGGCTATAATGAATTACTTTTCCTTGATTATCAAGCTCATAGAATTTTCTTGGAAATAACATTGTGCGGTATAAACAAGAGTAAAAAGTACGAGTTTGTTGGTCGGTGCCACCTTCTACTTTCAATTTGTTCAATGAAGTATTCCAGATTTTTTCAGCTTTAGCTTTTACTTGGGCAAAATTATCTTGTCCTACTTCTTTCAAATTGGTTTCAGCTTGTTCAAAACTGATGAATGAAGAAGCCACTTTTGCATTTACTTTTTCGCCTTTTTCAGTAGCAAAATCAATGACTGCACCAGTATGATTATCTTTGATTTCCAGTACATTATCAACTAATTCTTTGCCATTCCAAGTACTTGTATTGGCGAAAGCTTTGTCAAAAATAATCACAAAATAATTCTTGAAATTATCAGGAACACCTCCCGAATTTTTGGTGGTATAACCAATGATTTTTCTTTCGTTTGGAATGATTTTGATATAAGAACCTTTGTCTAAAGCATCAATTACGATGTGAGCTTTATCGGTTTTTGGGAAAGTAAAACGCAAAACTGCAGCTCTTTCCGTTGGCGTGATTTCAGTGGTAACGTCGTGGTCTGCCAAGTAAACGCTGTAATAATGTGGCTTGGCTACTTCGGCTTTGTGCGAAAACCAACTGGCACGGTCGTCTTCTTTAAAAACTCGTTTACCAGTCGTTGGCATAATGACGAACTGACCGTAATCATTAATCCACGGACTTGGTTGGTGAGTTTGTTTAAAACCTCTGATTTTGTCGGCATCATAAGTATAAGCCCAGCCGTCGCCCATTTTGCCAGTTTGTGGCATCCAGAAATTCATTCCCCAAGGTAGTGCAATGGCTGGATATGTGTTTCCTGCAGATAAGCTTGGTTTTGAGGCAGTTCCCATCAAAGTATTGACATAATCGACGGGATGTTCGTTGGATTGACCAAACGAAACGAGATTGGTTGCTATGAGAAATAAGCAGAGAAAAAATTGTTTAAACATTTTTATAAATTTTTATGTTGGATAATCCTTTAAAGTTAAGGCTTTGTTTTGTGTATTCTGTTGGTTTTTGTGCGTGAAATTTATGTAATTGAATGCCTTTTCAGCTTCTTTTATGTAAAAATAGTATTATGCTTTTATGATGTTTTAGTTGCTTTGCTTTTTAGAAAGCAGAAATGTTTATTATCGCAGTCTTAAATAGCGTTCAGTAATGAATGCTATTCATTAAACACTACCATAATCCTTTTATTTCATGAAAAAGATACTTTGTTTATTATTGCTAATGATTTCATTTTCAGGGTTTTCACAAAAAAATGCTGTATTGAAACATCCTAAAAATATTATTTTACTCATTGGTGATGGCATGGGCGCTGCCCAAGTTTATGCAGGAATTGTAGCCAACAAAGGGCATTTGAATATCGAAAGAAGTCAGTTTATTGGTTTTCACAAAAATCAAGCGACAGATGATTTTGTGACGGATTCGGGTGCTGGAGCAACAGCTTTGTCGATTGGACAAAAATCATACAATGGTTCAATCGGAGTAGATAGTTTGAAAAAAGCACAACCAACGATTTTAGAAATTGCCGAAAAAAATGGCTTAGCAACAGGCTTACTGGCTACTTGTTCCATTACTCATGCTACGCCAGCTTCGTTTATTGCGCATCAGCCATCAAGAAGTATGGTTGAAGAAATTGCCAATGATTTTTTGAAAACCGATGTTGATGTTTTTATTGGCGGTGGCAGAAAACACTTTACTAAACGCAAAGATGGCAGAAATTTGATAGATAGTTTGAAGGCTAAAAATTACCAAATTGCGAATACAATTGAAGAAGTAGCAAATGTAAAATCAGGAAAACTAGCGGGTTTTCTGGCCGATGAAGAACAAGTGAAAATTTCGGAAGGACGTGGAGAACAATTGCTAAAATCTACCAAAACGGCTTTGAATATTTTGAAGCAAAACAAAAAAGGATTCTTTGTGATGATTGAAGGTTCTCAAATAGATTGGGGCGGACATGCCAATGATACTCAGTACATTATCAATGAAATGATTGATTTTGACAAAGCTATCGGAGAAGCTTTTGATTTTGCTGATAAAGATGGAAATACTTTGGTTATCGTTACGGCCGACCATGAAACGGGCGGTTTTTCATTAATTGATGCAGATAAAGAAGGGCATATTGAAGGAAAATTCACGACGAAAAGTCATACAGGCGTAATGATTCCAGTTTATGCTTATGGCGTTGGTGCTGAGGCATTTTCGGGCATTTACTTCAATAATCAGATTTTTGATAAAATGTTGAAGGCTTTCAATTTTAAGAAGTAATATTTTAAGAGTAGCTTCTAGTTTTGCAAGAAGAAGCTACTCTTAAAACTATTGATTCAACAAATGATAAATTGCGGCTTGTGAACGCAAAGCGTTTTCAGCTTTTGGAAAGAAAACATTATTTGATTCACTATTGATTGAAACCGCTTGAGCAGTATCATGTAGTTGTAAATCAATGATTTGAAGTATTTCTTGCTTGATTTTTTCATCATAAATCGGAAAGCATACTTCAATTCTTCGATAAATATTTCTGTTCATCCAATCAGAAGAACCCATGAAAATTTCCTGATTTCCTTGGTTATGGAAGATGAAAATTCTGCCATGTTCCAAATATTTATCAATGATTCTTCGAACATTAATGTTTTCACTCATGTCTTTTACTCCTGGCATCAAACAGCAAATTCCTCTGATGATTAACTCAATTTTTACCCCAGCATTTGATGCTTCATAAAGCTTGCTAATCAGTACTTTTTCTTCAAGATTATTCATCTTGAGTGTGATTTTGGCAGGTAAACCTTTTTGTGCATGAGCGATTTCTCGGTCGATTAAGGCAAGAAATTGATGTTGTAAATTGAACTGAGCAACTAGTAAATGTTTAAAATTACTGATGTCCGAAATATTTGGTTTACGTTTCTTTTTACTTAAAAATCTGAAAATCAATTCCATTTCAGCCAACATTTCTTGATGAGCTGTCAGTAAAATATGGTCTGTATAAAACCTAGCAGTACTTTCGTTCAGGTTTCCAGTAGCAAGTAAACCGAAGTATGAGATTTTCTTCCCGACTTTCTTTTTCACCAAAGCAATTTTAGCATGAACTTTCAAAGAAGGCACGCTGTAAATGATTTTTACACCTTCTGCCTTCATTTTTTTCGCCCATTTGATGTTGTTTTCTTCATCGAAACGAGCTTTTAATTCTACTAAAACGGATACTTTTTTGCCGTTTTTAGCAGCACTTATCAAAGCATTTACAATTCTTGAATCGCTGGCAACTCGATAAAGTGTTACGTAAATTTCTTCTACATTTTGGTCGATAGCGGCTTCATTAAAAAAACGAAGTACAGTATCATAAGACTGATATGGCGGATGAAAAATAATATCTCGTTGTTTTATTTCGCCAAAAAGTGTCTGATTTTCAGGGATTTCATGATGAATGGCTTGCCAATTATCGTACTTCATTTCAGGATTATTGATAGGAATGGCATAGAAATCTTTCAAATTATGATAACTTCCGCCTTCTACAATACTCTGTTTTTTAAGGTTGAGATAATTCGTTAATGTCTCTAAATGATTCTTGGGCATTTTGGCATCAAACAAAAAGCGTGTGGCAAAACCGAAATCTCTTTTGGCAATTTGCTTTTCTAATTTTTCTACTAAATCACCTTTGTATTCATCTTCCAAAGACAAATCAGCATCACGAGTAATTTTAAAAGTATAGAAACCTTTAATATTTGATTTTTTATAAACCAAGTGAAGATGTTCTTTGATAATATCTTCTAAAAATACAATATACTGAGTGCCGTTTTGGGAAACAGTATAAAATCTTGGTAAATCGTTTGAAGGAATATTGACAATTTGGAGCTGTTCATCTTCTTGATTTCCAGTTGATAACACAACTAAAGCATATAATTTGTTATTCTCTGGAAAACAGACTTTATCGCTTTTTAAAAATGAAATAGGTTGTAAAAATGCAAGAACTTGCGTGAAAAAAAAGGCTCTTGTTGAGGCTAAAATACTTTCAGGAAGTGCCTCATTATAAACAAGATGAATATTATTTTCTTTAAGTGCAGGAAGAATTTGTTCGGAAAGAGTTTGTCCAAATCTTTGTAGTTGACTACTTACAATTTCCTTAAGTTGGCTTAAAATCTCTTTGTTTTTGTCAGCATCATCAATCTCTTCTTTTTCTGAAAGTTTTTTAAGTGCCATCAAAGCAGGAACTCTTACTCTGTAAAATTCATCCAAATTAGAAGAATAGATAGAAAGGAATTTAATTCTTTCTAATAAAGGTACTTCACTTCGTTGCGCTTCAATTAATACTCGTTCGTTGAAGTATAGCCAACTGATGTCTCTGTCGAAAAAGGTAAAAGCTTGCATGAATGATGATGAAATAGATTGAAAGGTTAAAGCTAATAGAAATCAGATAAGTTTGAACATCCGTCCGATTATTTAACAAGATATTAAAATGAATTTTTATAAACCCAATTTCATGGCAGCATTATGTTGTTTGATATTTTCTAAACGAGTATAGCGGATAATCATAGCGGAAGTTTTGTGTTTTGTTTGGCGCATTACTTCACTGTCGTCGGCGCCGTTTAGTTTGGCGATGGTAATAAAAGAGGCTCTGAGCGAATGGGCAGAGTATTTTTCACCTAAATAGCTTTTCACTAAATCGTTTACTGTTTTATCATTCAGTCTTTCTTCGGTTAAAGAATCTCCTTTTCTGATTCTCACAAATAATGGTCCAGCACCTCTTGCTAAAGTAGTAATCCAGGTTTGTAAAGTTCTTACGGGACAAAGTACTGTTTCTGGACTATAAAAAATAGCTTTTTCTTCATAATCGCCATATTGGTTGGTTTTACTGTTTCCCATCGAAACGATGAGTCCGTCTTCTGAAAAAGTCAAATCCTCCAAATTCAAAGCGACCAATTCCGAACGCCTGAAAGCTCCTGTAAAACCCAAAAGCAAAATAGCTTTATTTCTTAGTAAAGTATTGGTGTCAGTTTCGATGCTGCGCAAAACATTTTTAATTTCTTTAATATTAAAAGCGGGAGCCTGTTTTTGTCGAATACCTTTTATTCTTTTGATTCCTTCCATGACTGCCTTGAACTGGCGGTCTTGCGTCGGAGTAGCCAAATTGTTCAGATGATGAAGTTTACTGATAGCGGCAAATCGACGATTGATACTTGACCATTTATGCGTATCTGCCAAATGCGCTGCATAGCCTGAGAGCGTCGAAGCTGAAACGGGCATCATCGTGAAATTATTTTTTTCGCACCAATTTTGAAAATGTTTTAAATCTGCTCGATACGCTCTTTGCGTATTGGCGGCACCTTCCAAACCTTTGCGGCCATAAGTATCAACTTTTTCGGCAAGTGTTTGAACATTTGCTAAAGTATTGTGCTCGATGGGCGAAATTTCCTGCATGATTTGGCTTTTGTTTTAATCGCTACAAATATAGTTTTAGTTTTGATAATGTTTAATTATCGGAAGTAAAAACAAAAATAAAAGTATATGTGTTTTTTGATTAAAAAATCATAAAATGGAGATTTTTACTTTTGTGAAGCGTTGTAATTTTTGGAAATCGGATTTGTTGAAAGTATAAATTTCCGTACAACCATTATGTTCTGCAATGGCTGTGTGTAAACAGTCATTGATATTTTGAAAACCGATTAATTTAGCCAGTTGTATTCCTCTGATAAAATCTGTGCTGGTATAAGCAACAGGTTTTGCTAACATAAAATCTTGAACCATTATTTCAATATCCGATTCAGGACAGCCGATTCGATGAGCAACATAACTAAACTCTTGTAAAGTTAAAAGTGATGTAAAAAATGCTCTGGACTTTATTGCTTGCTCATAAATCTGAATGGCTTTATTATGGCTAATCTGGTTTTGATTAAATTGATAATTGATTAGTACATCTGTATCAAAATAAAGCATAGTATTATAGGTTTACTTCATTTGCTAAAGCTGACAAATCTAAATTTTCAGGAACAAATATTTTTTCATTTTTCAATCTCATTTGTTCTGTTCTTTTAAACATTTCTGAATAATCAGGATTATTATCTTGCTCACTTTCTTTTACTGTAATATCTATCATTGCAGTCGAGCCAAATAATGCTTTAACAGATTTTACAATATTTGGTAATGCGTTCACGGGAATTCTAAAAGTAGCTTCCATAAATACGTTCGTTTTTTATCAAATTTACTCTTTTACAAAATACAACAGTTAAAATATAATAATTATTAACATAAGATTTTGGCTGAATTTTATATAAAAGTCTTTAATAACTGAATCAAAAATACATTTTTAACATTAAGTCTGAAAAAATATTGAATAATTCAAATATTTTTTCAGACTTTTGTTTTATAAAGTCTCAAAGTGAGACAATAGAGGCTTTTCCCTTTCAAAACTCAATTTTATATCAATCGTCTATTTATCATGAAAAAGAAAACTTTATCACTCTTGTTATTATCTGCCATCGGCTTGTCGCCCATGACGAGTTTTAGTCAGAAAAGTACCGCTCCAGCTGATGCTATTATTGCTAACTCTTCTACAGCAGTTGTGCAAACGGTCTTTGGAAAAGTAAGAGGTTATATTCACAAAAGCACTTATACCTATAAAGGTATTCCCTATGCTGAATCTGAGCGTTTTATGCCTCCAAGTAAACCAAAACCTTGGTCGGATGTAAGAAGTTCGATGACTTACGGCCCAGTTTGTCCGATGGACGCTACTACTTCGGTGAATGATGTATTAGAATTTGCTTTCAATCATAATTGGGGTTATACCAACGAAAATTGCCAAAGTTTAAATGTTTGGACTTCGGGCATTAATGATAATAAGAAACGTCCTGTAATGGTTTGGCTTCATGGTGGTGGTTTTACGGCTGGTTCTTCGATTGAATTACCTTCTTATGATGGAGAAAATTTGAGTAAAAAAGGTGATGTTGTTGTGGTTTCACTCAATCACCGTTTGAATGTTTTGGGCTTTTGCGATTTATCAGCCTATGGTGAAAAATATAAATCTTCTGCCAATGTTGGTATCATGGATTTAGAAGCTGCTTTGCATTGGGTGAGAGACAATATTGCTAATTTCGGTGGCGACCCTAATAATGTAACGATTTTCGGACAGTCGGGCGGTGGAGCGAAAGTAACAACTTTAATGTATGCGCCTTCGGCAAAAGGACTTTTTCATAAAGCCATCGTACAAAGTGGAAGTTACAGAACTAGCTTTTTAGAAAAAGAAAATGCTCAGAGAGTAAGTGCCGCTTTACTTGAGGAATTGGGTTTAAAACCAAACCAAGTAGATTCTTTACAGAAAATATCTTACGAAAAATTGAATGCTGCGGGCAAAAGAGCGCAACAAAAAGTACAGGCACAGATGAAAGCAGAAGGAAAAGCTTTTGTGGGTGGCGGATTAGGTTGGGGTCCAAGTCAAGACGGTACTTATTTGCCCTATCAACAAGTTGACCCAGCTGGTTTAGCCATTTCTAAAGATATCCCTTTGTTGATTGGTTCAACTAAAAATGAGTTCATGGCTTCATTAATCAATCCTGCGATTAGAAGTTTTTCAACCGATGAAGCGAAAGCATTTTTACAGAAAAAGTATGGCGATAAAACAGAAGCTTATTTAAAAGCAGTTGAAAAAGCATATCCAAATACCACAAAACCATCAGATTTGATTGATATTGATTTAACAACTTTCCGTCCAGGTGCTGTAAAACAAGCTAATATGAAAGCAACAGCCGATGCTGCTCCAGTTTATATGTATATGTTTAATTGGCAGTCGCCCGTAATGGATGGAATGTACAAGGCGATTCACTGTATTGAAATACCGTTCATTTTTGATAACATTGCTCGTTGCGAAGAAATGACTGGCGGTGGTGCTTCGGCTTATGCGCTTTCTAATAAAATGAGTCAGGCTTGGATAAATTTTGCAAAATCTGGAAACCCTAACCACAAAGGTTTACCAACTTGGCAAAAGTACTCTGCTGAAAATGGTGCGACGATGATTTTTGATAATCAATGCGTTCAGAAATTCCACTATGATAAGGATTTGTTGGAATTAACGGCTGTGAAATAGTAATACGAATTTCTAATAGGGAAAAGGCTTCAGAAGAATTTCTGAAGCCTTTTTTTATGTCATTTTTTAGAAAAAACTTTGGCTTTTTACTGATATCGACACAAAATGAGACATTTTGAATAACATTTGAACGATAAAATCAAATTAAAATTATTCACTTTGTATCGTCAAAAAAATATAAATCTATCAATATGAAATTGTATAAATGGTTGTTTGTTGTCATCGCTTTTTTCTTCATTGCTAATGGTTGTGGAAAAAGCATAACACCAATGCCAAATACTCAACAGCATATAGAAAAGCCTCATCCAATTACTTCCAGAAAAGCCATTGGCGGTATTCGGATTGCATGGGATTATACTAGCCTCAAAAAAGTATCTTCATCTGCTAAAGGAGAACGGTATTGTGGTTATGCACGAGTGATTCAAGGGCGTGATAATGCTTTGATATGTGTTTATGAAGCAGATGGAAATGTTGTAATTGTAAAGAGTAACGATTTGGGGATTACTTGGACGTCTCCCATCGTGGTTGCCAGTAAAAAAGATGGAGTAAATATGGCTGTTCCTGATATTTTGGAATTGAAAGATTCCTCTATTTTGGTTTGTTATAATCCTCGTCCTGCTGGGAATGAACCATCAAAACGTTTTGCTATTCGGACTAAGAAAAGCTATGATGGAGGAAATACTTGGCAAAATGAAAGCTTACTTTATGAAGCCGATTACCGTTTTGAAAATGGTTGTTGGGAGCCTTCTGCGATTCAATTGCCCAATGGAGAAATCCAACTTTTCTTTGCTAATGAAGGGGTTTACACGAATTCCACCGAGCAAAATATTTCAATGTTTCGTTCGAATGATAATGGCTTGACTTGGACAAAAAAACCTGAAATGGTAAGTTTTAGAGCAGGTAAAAGGGATGGAATGCCATCACCTTTACTGTTGAAAAATGGGAATGAGATTGCTTTTGCAATAGAAGATAACGGTTTTGGTGATTTTAAACCTTATGTAATTAAAAACACATTGACACAAAATTGGTCGCAGCCTGTAGATGCTACAAGTAATCGTCGAACTTATGCTTTGTCAGAAAAAATAGAAGAACATATTTATGCGGGAGCACCCTATTTGCGACAACTCAAAACAGGGGAAACCATTTTATCTTATCAAGGAACAGAAGGAAGAATCAATAGAACAAGTTTTGCAGAAATGAAGGTGGTGATTGGCGATGAAAACGCACAACATTTTACTCGAAAATCAACACCTTTTAATATCCCTGATAATAAATCTGGACTTTGGAATAGCCTGAGCGTTTTGAATGATAATACCGTAATTGCCCTAACAAGTACAAATGCTTTTTCTGGAAATACAGAAATTTGGATGATAAAAGGACACATAATTCCTGAATTGAATGCCATTCAAGAAAGCCTTGTGATTGATGGATTAATGAATGAAAAAGGATGGAAAAATACTTTACCCATTTTTATCGGACAAAAAAGTGCGACCCAAGTAAAAGCCGCTGTAAGTTATGATAAAAACAACCTTTATATTTTAGCCAATATCAGCGATGCACTTGTTTCAACGAATGCTTCTACGCTGGAAAATAATGATGGACTGAGTATCAGTATTGATGCTCAGAATAAATCTTATGAAGCTCCAGATAAAGGAATTTTCAAATTTTTCATTACTGCGGATAATCAAGTATTGATAAAAGAAGGGAGTAATGGAAAATGGGTTCAAAAAATAAATGTATCTGGTTTTCAGTCTTTTGTGAAGAGAAAACAAGGAGGATATTTCCAAGAAATTTCAATTCCTTGGAGGGTTTTAGGAGGTAAACCAGCAATCAATACTCGCATTGGATTGAATATGAGCCTTACAGAAAACAGTGGAAAGTCGGAGGCAGATTATGTAGAATCTATTGCAGGAAATATTGATAGTGCTTCTTATTCATGGACAACTTTATTATTAAAATAATCGAAACAAAAACAATAATTTATCTCATAATCACACTATGAAAAACGTCAAATGGATATTTTTTATGATTTTATGGAATTGTTCATCCAGCCTTTCCCAAGTAGAATCGCCAGCTTTTTTCACTAATCCGCTGTTACCTTCTGGGGCAGATCCTTACAGTTTTTATAAAGACGGATATTACTATTATACGCATACAGCTCAAAACAAGTTGATGCTTTGGAAAACAAAAAACTTAGCAAATCTTAAAACAGCAGAAAGTAAAACGATTTGGACGCCACCACAAGGAACGATGTATTCTAAAGAATTGTGGGCGCCCGAAATTCATTTTATTCAAGGGAAATGGTATATGTATTTTGCGGCGGATGATGGCGACAACAATCATCACCGAATGTATGTGTTAGAAAATGCTTCGCCCGACCCAATGAAAGGCGAATGGATTTTTAAAGGAAAAGTAGCTGACCCTTCTGATAAATGGGCAATTGATGGAGATGTTTTTGAGCACCGTGGACAATTGTACATGATTTGGTCGGGTTGGGAAGGTGATAAAAATGGTCAGCAGAATATTTATATCGCTAAGATGAAAAACGCTTGGACGATTGAAGGAAATCGTTCAAAAATATCAGGTTCTGATTTCGACTGGGAAAAGCATGGTGATTTGAACGACCCAAATCTGCCACACGTAAATGTGAATGAAGGACCGCAGGTTTTAAAACATGGAGATAAAGTATTTATTATTTACTCTGCAAGTGGTTGTTGGACAGACTTTTACGTTTTAGGAATGTTGACGGCAGATGTAAATGCAGATTTATTGAACCCGAATAGTTGGAAAAAATCGGCAGAACCAGTGTTTAAGCAATCGCCAGAAAATGGTGTTTTTGCGCCGGGACATAATTCATTTTTTAAATCACCAGATGGAAAAGAAGATTGGATACTTTATCATGCTAATTCAAAACCTGGACAAGGTTGCGGTGGGTTTCGTTCGCCAAGAGCACAGAAATTTACTTGGAATGCCAATGGAACACCAAATTTTGGTTTACCAGTAAAAGAAAATCAATCGCTCAAAATCCCAACAGAAAAATAATCGCTCAACATAATTATTATAAACATTAATCGGATGAAAATCTTCAAAACATTACTTAGCCTATTGGCTTTCAGTTTATTAGCTCAGAGCATCGTCGCTCAGACGAAAGCGAGAGAAATTTGGTCGGTCGAAAAAGCCAATGCTTGGTACAAAACAAAAGGTTGGTTGCGAGGCAGCGATTTTATCCCAAGTACTGCTATCAACCAATTAGAAATGTGGCAAGCAGAAAGTTTTGACCCTGCGACAATCGACAGAGAATTAGGTTATGCAGAAAGCATCGGAATGAATTCTATGCGTGTTTACTTACATCATTTGGCTTGGGAAGTTGACCCAAAAGGCTTTAAAAATCGTGTCAATCAGTATTTGAAAATAGCGGATAAACATCATATTTCTACGCTTTTTGTTTTATTTGATGATTGTTGGAATCCAACCTATAGCGTTGGAAAACAGCCTGCACCAAAACTGGGTATTCATAATTCAGGTTGGGTTCGTGATCCGGGCGAATTGATTTTCACAGAACCGCAAGTAATTGAAAAATTAGAAGCTTATGTAAAAGATATTTTAACAAGCTTTAAAAACGATAAGCGAATCGTATTGTGGGATTTATATAATGAACCGGGAAACTCTGGATATGGCAATAAAAGTTTACCATTGTTAGAAAAAGTATTCGTTTGGGGAAGAGAAGTAAATCCAAGCCAACCACTTTCTGCGGGTGTTTGGGATTGGAAATTGAAAGAATTATCCGACTTCCAAATCAAAAATTCAGACGTAACTACTTATCATAATTATGGCGATACTGAAAACCATACCAAGGATATTGAAAAACTAAAATCGCTTTCTCAGCGTCCATTACTTTGTACAGAATACATGGCAAGAAGTAGAAATAGTTTGTTCAGTAACATCATGCCTATTTTGAAAAAGGAAAACATCGCAGCCTATAACTGGGGATTAGTAGCTGGAAAAACCAACACCATTTATGCTTGGGATAAGCCAATGCCAAATGGAAATGAGCCAGAGCTGTGGTTTCATGATATTTTCAGACCAGACGGCACACCTTACAAACAAGATGAAGTAAAGGTAATTAAAGACCTGACAGGCAAGAAGTAAATATTTTACATGATTTTAAATAGGCTGATGAGTATCGGAAAATGTTCTGATACTCATCAGCCTATTTTTTTATAAATTCCTGTTTATTAGGCAGTTTTGATGAAGTATCTCAATAAATTCTTTCAGAAGAGACTTTTTAAAGCGTAGCGTTCAAATAAATCTTCAAAATACTCAGGGATAAATTTTAATTTTGTGGGCTTTTCAGTACTTTTAAAAGTTATAAATGACCATTGAATAAAATACTGTTTTTGATGATTCTAAAGTAATTCTTCAAACATCACGTTTTTTTTAATTCAGTCATTTTTGTGGTATAGTTTTTGTCAACTAATTATTAGAAACAATCCAAAGATATGTTCAGCTTTAATTCTCAAATTAACGTTAGTCATTTAAACAATATTTACGGAGATGACGTAACGATTGTCAAAATAATGTTTGAGTCTTTTTTAGAAGATAGTTTACCAATTTGGGATGACATTCAGGCTAAATTACAACAAAAAAACTTCGCTGTAATAGGTGGTTTGGCACATCAATTTAAGCCTTGTTTCTCGATGATTGGGTTTCCAGACATCAGTCCTAAAATTCATGAATATGAACTTTATGCAAAAGGTAATCCAACAGGAGAAGAACTGATAAGACGTTACAACGAACTTTTGCCAGAAGTAGCAAAAGTAAAAGAGATTGTGATAGAAGAATTAAAACGAATGGAGGAAGAGGGAATCTAGCCTTTTTAATAATAAAAATCCTTTATAGTATTAACATACTGATTTAATATACTTGTTCAGTAGCTTGTTTAAATCAATGTATATTTGCTATATTGTTTAATGAATAGTTAAATAGCTTTGGTTTACTTTAAGGTAAAATTTATGGTTTGTCTAAAAAAAAATATTCTAAAGGTTGTTCTGTTCCTTGTGATCGGAATAAGCTCTTTTGAAGTGAATGCACAAACAGTATCAACAGATATTTTGATGGCGAAAGGCTTAGAATCAGAAGACTTTTTGCTTTTATTGATAGAATCAGCAATTAAGTTTTCTCCATTAGTCAAAAAGGGTACAGCAGCAGTTGAGGTTGCGAATGCCAGTTTAAAAATCAACAAAAATGCTATTTACAGTGGTGTAGCAGCATTATCTTCATACAATTATGGTACAAACTATTCTGCTGTAAATAATCCCACAGGTACTGTCCCAGGTGCCAATAGCTTTACCACATCACAAACAGGCTTTTATAATGTAGGGGTTGGTGTACAACTCTCTTTGATTAATATTTTGAATAGAAAACATACTATCAAGGCAGGACAAGCACAGATTAACAGTGCTTTGGCAGAGCAAGAAAATATTAATTTAACGATAAAACAAGAAGTGATAGGGCGATTCCAAGCACTTAAGCTAGCAAAGAAAATATTAACACTAAGTAATAGTAATTTACAATCTGTAGAATCTAGTTATATAATGGCTGAAAAACGGTTTGCGCAGAATCAAATTGGGATAGATGAACAATCGAAAGTACTAGAATCATACAATAAAGCAAAAATTGAATACGAAACATCTTTGAATACTTTTCAGACAGCATTTATGCAGTTAGAAGCTTTTGTGGGGGTGAATTTATCAACATTATTACAGCAGATTAAATGAGCTTTTTACATTTTATAAGGTTAATCATAAAAAACATCAAGTGGTTGATTCTAATCCCTTCGGCTTTAGCGTTTACTATTTTTTATTTTACTCGTAAAGAAAAGAAAGTATATTCTTCTGAATCAAATATCTATACAGGAATTGCCTCTGGCTACAGCTTGAATGGAAGTAACAAAACAGACTTTTTTGCAACAAGCAATGCCTTTGATAACCTTTTATCAGTAATTGATTCAAGAGATACCAAAATAGATGTAGCGATTGCTTTATTATCTGAACATTTACTTCTTAAAAAACATATTCCAGATGTATTATCTTGGGGTTCTTATGATGAACTTCAAAAGTTAATACCAGAAAGCGTTAAAAGCCAGATTGTTAAGCCTACTTTGGAAGAAACCAAGAAGGCCGTTAAGGCTTATATGGCGAAAGATAAAGAGAATGCTATTTACAAGCTTATCAATTCTGATAATGGATATTATTCTATCAATGCGCTTAATAAAATCAAGTCTTCTAGAATTAGTAGTAGTGACTTAATCAAGATTTCTTATGAAGCAAACGACCCTTATATCTGTAAACGAACAATAGAATTGTTGGAAGAGATTTTTATGCTTAAAAACAGAGAAATCAAAGAAGGACAAACCGTAAGTGCTTTAGGTTATTTTGAGTCGGAAACCAAAAAAGCCTTTGCCAAATTGGATTCGGCAGAAAGGTTATTTATGGAGTTTAATAAAAATAATGATATCATTAACTACTATGAACAAACTAAAGCTGTAGCAGGAGAAAGAGAAGGTCTATATGCAATGAACCATAGTTTGGAAATGGATAGAATGGCTTTAAGTTCATCTTTAGACAAAGTAAATGAAAATATCAAAGGAAAAACCTATCAGACATTGTATGGTAGTGATGTAATTAAAGAGAGAGGAAAACTATCTGATATTTATAATAAAATAGCCCTTGGAGAAGTACTTGATAAAAAAGGAGAAAACAAAGACCAAATAGATAGCTTAAAGAAAGCAGCAAGCCAACTTGAAAAAAAATTAAAGGTTTCTTTAGATAATCTTTATACAGATTCAAACACACCTAATGGGATACCTACCAAAACTGTATTAGATGAATGGTTCAAGAACACAATTGCTTTTGAACAAAGTAAGGCACGCTTAACGGTAATGGATAAACGTAAGGCAGAATTTGAAGCTGAATATAGAAAATTTGCGCCTTTAGGTGCGATGCTCAAAAAAATAGAACGCTTAATTTCTGTTTCAGAACAAGAATATTTGGATTTACTCCATAGTTTGAATGCCGCTAAGCTCAATCAACAAAATACAGAAATTACTGCAAAACTTAATGTAGTAGATCCTCCATACTTACCTTTAAAGCCTAATGCTTCCAAAAGATTAATATTGGTGATAGTAGGCTTTATGGTTGGTTTTGTTTTAGTATTAGCCTTGATTATTACTCAGGCTTTAATTAATAAAACATTAATGGAACCACAAAGAGCAAAAAATATTGTGGGTTTACCATTATTGGGAGTATATCCTTTATTGAATGAAAATCCATACTTTTTATTAAAGTCAAATCTCAGATTGATGCAACAATTGCTTGCAACAATTGACCTCTCTGTTAAACCCATTACTATTGGTTTGGTCAGTACACAAAAAAGTGAAGGGAAATCTACGTTAGCCTATTTATTAGCGAAAGAATTAACAGCTCTGGATTATTCAGTAGAAACACATACATGGAATAATGATTATGATTTAAAAGGAAGTCTAAATGCTGATTTTTCTTTGATAGAATTTCCGCCGTTAGATAATATGATTATTAAACCAGAATCATTTCCTCGTTTGAGTTGTACTATTTTGCTTTGTCGTGCCAATAGAATTTGGACAAAAATAGACAAAGAAATGATTAATATTTTCACCAAAACAACAGGAAATAAGCCATTTTTTGTACTCAATGGAGTAGATATAAGTTTTGCGGAAGAATACATCGGCGAAGTTCCTAAAAAACGAAATCTTATCAGAGCCTTCATTAAACATGTGGCTAAATTTGAATTTGGGAATAGAAATGCTATTAATAAAAATGCAAGAAATAAAAACTATACAGAGGGAGATAATCTAATCAATCCTGTAAAAAAAAATAAAGTAAGCGGAGTTGTTTTGTTTGGTGTTATAGCAGGATTGATTTTGTCTTCAATCGCCATTTATTTGTATAAAAAACAGCAGAAAGAAATTCCTGTAAAAGCCAATGAAGTTCAACAAACGATAGATTCTTCTTCCATAGACACAGGTTTTGGCAATAACTTTTCTGAAGGAGATAGTGCTTTCGTGAAAGGAACAGAAAGTAACAATGGGTTACGCTCTTCAAAGCAATTTTATGTGATAGCAGGGGCATTTAGCTCAGAAGCCAATGCCACAATCTATATGGAGGATTTGAAAAAAAATGGATTTACAAATGCACAGATAATTAGTTCAACACAAAAAAGCTCTACTGTAAGAGTAGCTTATGATGTATTTGGAACAGAAAGCGAAGCAAAAGATAAATCTGATCAAATCAATAGAAAATACGGTAAAAATACTTGGGTGTATTTTGAGCAGTAATTCTAACATTATCTAAATGGAGGGAGATTTATTCTATAATTCTAGAAATAAGCTAGGCAATGGTTGGCTTTTAGTTGCGATTGCTCTAGCTGTTTTTATGGGTATGGCTATTGCTAGAAATGGAATAGCTACTGGAATTCTATTTTTGGTTTTCCCTTTTGCAATTGGTTTTGTGATATTGATTTTTTATCAGCCAAGAGTCGGAATTATTAGTTTTTTGGTTTACTGTTTTATAATGCCCTATCTCGGTAAGCATATATCAGGTTTACAAGTGGGTATGGGTATTGAGGCAATACTCTTTAGTACTTTATTCGCAGTAATATTTTATCAGAAAAACCGATTTAGGAGAAGACACTTAAATAACGACTTGGTTTGGCTTACAATCTCGTGGATGGTACTTACATTTCTACAAATAGGTAATCCAGAAAGACCAAGTATTTTAGGATGGGTTTATGAAATGAGGTCATCTACGCTTTATTGGGTATTAACAGTAGTATTGACTTTTTTGGTATTCAATAAAAGGACAGATATTAATTTGTTTTTGAATATCATCATCATTATGTCTTTCATTGGGGCTCTTTATGGGATGAAGCAACTTTACTTGGGGGTTGATGAAGCAGAACATAAATGGCTGGAAGAAGGCGGTAAAAAAACACATATTCTTTTCGGTAAATTAAGAATATTTTCATACTATTTTGATGCAGCACAATTTGGGGCATCGCAAGGACATTTGGCAATTGTTTGTATTATTTTAGCAACAGGTCCATATAAACTACTAAAAAAGGCTTGGTTTGCTATTGCAGGATTGCTAATCTTTTATGGTATGCTAATCTCAGGAACTAGGGGAGCACTTTTTGCAATTGTTGGTGGTGGATTGATGTTTTTAATATTGATTAAACAAACAAAAATATTACTTCTTGGCGCTATTTTGGGAGGTGGATTTATCGGAATGCTAAAGTACACTAATATCGGAAGTGGTAATGCCGAGATTGTTCGCCTTAGGAGTTCCTTAGATCCCAAAGATGCGTCTTTACAAGTAAGGTTAATGAACCAAGCTATCCTACGAGATTACCTAGGTAGTAAACCATTCGGAACAGGAGTAGGTACTATGGGGCAATGGGGAGAAAAATTTAATTCAGATAAATATATTTCACATATTCCACCCGATAGTCTGTATGTAAAAATATGGGGAATGTATGGTATTATCGGTTTTATTATGTGGTTTGGTATCATGCTTTATATTCTAGGTAAATCATCAGGGATTATTTGGAAAACACGAGACCCTATACTAAAAAATCAATTAATTGCGCTATGTGGGGGAACAGCTGGGATTTTGTTGTGTAGTTATGGGAATGAAGTATTGAATACAATGCCGACTTCGGCAATTGTTTATATCAGTTGGGTTTTAATTTGGTTGAGCCCCCGTTGGGATATTCCAGAAGTTAAAACAGTATCAATTGCAGTAAATAGTGATGAAGAACAACTTTTACAGCACTAAAAAAGAAATATGAAGCTTTCGATATAACCATTTTGCTATGATACATCAAATAATTACCATTTTTGAAACAATAATACTTGCTTACCTTTCCATTCAGGTATTCTACTTACTTTTCTTTGCTCTAGCAGGAAAATTTTCTAACAAAAAGGATTTTCCTAAAGCGCAAAAGCTTAGAAAAATCCGCATTTTTATCCCCGGTTATAAAGAAGACGCTGTTATTATTGCAACAGCTAAAGATGCTATAAAACAAGACTATCCTAAAGAATTGTTTGAAGTTGTTATCATTGCCGATTCATTTAGCGAAGCTACTTTAAGTACATTAAAATCACTGCCAATAAAAGTGGTAGAAGTAAGCTTTGAAAAAAGTACGAAAGGGAAGGCATTACAAAAAGCAATTGAAGCTACTGCTATTGCTCCGGTTGATATTGTAGTGATTTTGGATGCCGATAACCACATGACACAAGGTTTTTTGCATGCGGTGAACGATGCTTATGAACAGGGTTATCAAGTAATTCAAGGGCATAGAACTGCTAAAGATTTTAAAACACCTTTTGCTCTATTAGATGCTTGTACGGAAGAAATCAACAATAATATTTTTCGTCGTGGTCATGTTGCTGTTGGTTTACCATCTGCCTTGATTGGTAGCGGAATGGCGTTTGACTGGAACTTGTTCGTAAACTATCTGAAAGATATAGGCGATACTTCTGGTGAAGATAAAGAATTAGAGTTTAGAATTATAAGAGATAAAAAAGACGTTGCTTTTCTTGACAAGAAATATGTTTTAGATGAAAAAGTAGCTAAAACAGATGTATTCAGTCAACAAAGAAGCAGATGGTTAGCCATGCAAGTAGAGTTTCTGGAAAAGTACTTTATTGAGGGTTGGTTTCAGTTATTCAAAGGAAATATTGCTTTTTTTAATAAAGTATTCCAAACATATTTATTTCCAAGAGTAATGTTAGTTGCGGTGATGGTACTGTGGTTGATTGTTTCTTTTGTTTTTTCAAGCGAACATCTCAATTATAGTATTGGTTTATTTTTGGCTTTGGCTTTTTCGTTGTTATTGAGTATTCCTTCAAAATGGTATAATAAGCAATTACTAATGGCTTTTTTACAAATTCCAGGAGCCATCATTTCCATGTTGAAGGCGATGTTCAAGATAGGAAAAGCTAGAAAACAGTTTATCCATACTCCACACGGAGATAGCGAACACTAAAAACAATAAAATTATGCCTTGGGACATTATAGCGATTCCAGTCATTATTTGCCTTATTTGGGGTTTTAGACAAGGATTGAAAGTTAAAAATAGAAAATATGTCAGAAAACGTTGAAGCATATATCGTCATTGCACAACAAGAATGGGCATTGAATTTAGGAAGCAATGCCAGAAATTTGGCAGTAGAGTTCAGTAAAACTAAACCTGTACTGTATGTTAATCCTGCTATTGACATTAACTCTATTTTGAAACAAATCAATACTCCGCATGGAAAGCAGAGAATAAAACTTGCCTTGGGTATCGGCGAAAACACTGTCAAAGCAGGGGAAAATTTATGGGTACATACCCCAGCAACAATTAGCTATTCAATTAACTGGTTGAAGAATTTAAGCTTGTATGATACTTTAAATGAACGCAATGGTAAAGGCTTTTTTAATAGCCTTAAGAAAGGAATAAAAAGTTTAGGGTGGAACCCTCAGAAAGTAGTTGTGTTAAATGATAGCCAGATGTTTACGGCATTGTTTACCAAAAAATATCTTCAACCTCTATTGAGCTTTTATTATATCAGAGATAATCTGATAGAGCATCCATATTTTAAATTTCATGGAAGCAGAGTAGAACCCAAAGCCATTGAAATGGCGGATGCCGTTTTTGCTAACTCGGCTTATCTAGCAGATTATGCTCGAAACCATAATGACATTAGCTTAGATATTGGTCAAGGTTGTGAAACCGATATTTACCAAGCTGACTTTACTTACACAGAACCTGAAGATTTGGCAAAAATACCACATCCAAGAATTGGATACGCAGGTTTGCTTACTTCTGAACGATTAGACATACAGTTACTCATAGATATTGCAGAAACGAGCCCAGATTGGCAAATAGTATTAATTGGACCAGAAGAAACAGTTTTTGAACATAGTCGTTTACATTCTATCAAAAATGTACATTTTTTAGGCGCTAAAAAACCAAGTCAGTTACCCGCTTACATGCAGTACTTAGATGTATGTATGAACCCACAATTATTAAATGCTTTAACCATTGGTAATTATCCTAGAAAAATAGATGAATACTTGGCAATGGGAAAACCAACGGTGGCAACAGATACACCAGCCATGAAAATGTTTTTGCCCCATGTTGAATTAGCAATGGGTAAAGAAGGCTATAAACAAGCGATCGAAAAAGCATTATTGCCACAAAACGCATCAGCTAGAAACGCAGCAATAGAATGTGCCAAAGGGCATACTTGGGAGGCTTGTGTAAAACAAATTTATACTATTCAGAATCAGTTATTGAATAGTAATTAATTGAATATGAGAAACCACTTTTTGAGAAACCTAAATTAGGCATACTTCAATATATATAAATCTGATGATATGAATACACAAGTTATCATTTCTAAGTTAAGGAATAAACACTTTTTGTCGCTCGTGGGTAATGGCTCAATGTCTGTTTTGGCGATGGTGACAGTTGGTATTTTACTCCGTAATATGACATCAGCAGATATTGGCTATTGGTTTTTCTTTCAAACTACCTTTTCATTGATTGATACTTTCAGAGTTGGCTTTTTACAAACTGCTATGATTAAGTTTTATTCAGGAGCAGAAAGAGAAAAAGCCGACGCCGTTTTAGGTTCAGTATGGTACTTGAGTCTTCTAATTACAGGAGTGCTAATTGTTGTTAATATTTTGGCGGCTTTTGCCATACCATTCATTGATAATTTTGGAATGGAAACGGTGATAAAATGGTTTGGAATTACTTTTTTATTCACGCTTCCTTCATCTGTTGCAGCTTGGACTTTACAGTCAGACCAACGATTTGATAGCCTTCTGTTGATTCGTGTAGTTAGCCAAGGAGCGTTTATTTTAATGTTACTTGTTACAATCTTCTTCGCAAATTTAGACCTCAATTTAGTTTTATTAATCAATGCGCTAAGTTCTATTACTGTAAGTTTGTTTTGTATTTATCAAGGGTGGACTCGTATGAAAACCTTTAGCAAAAGAACAAAAGAATGGATTTTAGAATTATTTCACTTTGGTAAATACAGTGTAGGAACTAATATTAGCACCAATTTGCTAAGAAGCTCTGATACTTTTGTGATAATGTTTGTATTGGGTACTGCTGGACCTGCTGCCATAACAATGTACACAATGCCAATGCGTTTGATGGAAGTAATCGAAATACCTTTAAGAAGCTTTTTATCAACCGCAATGCCTTCGATGTCAGCGGCTTTTAATAGAGGAAATAAGGAAGAGGTAGTAGGAATTATGCAAAAATACGCAGGAACACTTGTGCTTGCTCTTTTTCCGGTTTCGGTAGTGGCTGTTATTTTGGCAGATATAGCTATTGTTATTTTGGGGGGAAGCCAGTATTCTGGTTCTCATGCAGTTTCGGTGTATCGTATTTTTATGTCTTTTGCCATGTTTTATCCCATTGATAGATTCCTAGGAATTACTTTGGATATTATCCATCAACCAAGAATAAATTTCTATAAAGTATTAGTAATGCTTGGGATAAATGTTACGTTTGATTTTATTGGGATTCATCTCTTCGGAAATATCAATGGAGTAGCTTTAGCAACCTTTTTCACCTTTTTATCAGGAGTACTGTTTGGATATTATTGGTTGAAAAAATATTTGGATTTTACTTTGATAGGCTTTTTTACTGCGGGTTTTGCAGAGATAAAAACTATGGCTCAAGAGTATTTACTAAAAAACAAAACCGCAAAATAATGAGGATTGCACATTTAATGTTAGTCCATGCAAACCCATCTCAATTACAAAGATTAATCAATCGTCTGGCTCATCCAGATGCTGATTTTTATATACATGTAGATTTAAAAGCAGATATTAGTCCATTTCTTTTTTTAGCATCGGAGCATGTAAAGTTGATTACGAATCGAGTAAGTGTATATTGGGGTGCCTACAGTATTGTCCAAGCTACCGTGAATAGCTTTGAAGAAATTTTGGCATCATCAACAAAATATGATTACATCAATCTGTTGAGCGGTCAAGATTATCCCTTAAAAAGTACTCATGAAATTCATGCTTTTCTTGAACAGAACCCTGATAAAGCATTTATGCACACGCTTTCTGTAGCCACAGAATGGCAAGAAGCAATTCCTAGAGTCACAAAATATCATTTATCAAATTATCAATTTTCTGGGAGAAACATGGCAGAAAAATATATCAACATGCTTTTGCCCAAAAGAAAAATGCCTAATCATTTGATTCCCGTTGGGCGCTCTCAGTGGTTTACCATTACGAGCAAACATGTTGAATATATTGTAACCTACTTACAGCAAAATAAAAATGTAAAACGATTTTTTGAACTTACTTGGGGAAGTGATGAAATCGTTTTTCAAACTATTCTTTATAACTCTATTTTTCAAAATGAGATGGTGAACGATAACCTTCGTTACATTGATTGGTCAGAAGGAAATGCTAGTCCAAAAACCTTCAAAATGGAAGATTTGCCAACTTTACTTAGCTCAGGAAAATTGTTTGCTCGCAAATTTAATGAAACCGTTGATAGCAAAGTTTTGGATGCGCTTGATTCTTTATAACATCACAGGCAAACCAGTTTTTACTGATTCATCACAAGCGAAAGCGATTCTTAGGCTGTTTACGGCATCTTCAAGATGGTCAGTTAAATCAACATCTTCTTGAATGGCTTTTAAGAAAAACCTTTGTTCACGATTGCAAAGTTCTTGGTGGTCTGGCTCGTCGGTGAGATTTATCCATTTATCAGCTCTTGTAAAAGCGTTTTCTGAATTAATGTCTGAATAATGTACTCTTAAAGATTCCGTTTTGGTATGCGAATCCACATTGTCAGATTTTCCAGTTCCTCCAGCTTCTTTTGCTACAATTGAAACGCAACCTTTTGGTCCGATTACGTCTTTGATAAAGAAAGCGGTTTCGCTCATCATTGGTCCCCAACCTGCTTCGTACCAACCCACAGAACCATCTTCAAAACGAATCTGTAATTGTCCATAATTATAATTTCCTTCAGGAATATCATCTGTCAATCTCGCTCCAATGGCATTTACTTGTATCGGTTTTGAACGTGTCATTTGGCACATTACGTCGATATAATGCACGCCACAATCCACAATCGGACTTAAACTTTTCATCAAATTACGATGTACATTCCACATTACGCCATGACTTTGCTGATTCAAGTTCATACGCATCACCAAAGGTTTTCCCATTTCTTGGGCAATTTCTACAAATTTTTCCCAAGAAGGATGATGCCTTAAAATATAGCCCACTGCTACTTTTTTCCCTTTCTTCGTTGCTAAATCAGCTACTCTTTTCGCTCCTTCCACGGTATCAGCCAAAGGTTTTTCGATAAAAACATGACAATCTGCTTCCAAAGCCATTACCGCAAATGCTTCATGTGTATCTGGATAAGTAGAAATACAAACAGCATCAGGTTTTGTACTTGCCAGCGCTTCGGCATAATCGCTAAAAAGTGGATAGCCCCCGCCCAAATGTTCGTTGAGTACTTCTTTACTTTTTCCAGTAGAAACGATTCCGCAGATTTCAAAACCTTCGGTATTTTGATAAGCAATGGCATGAGAAGCCCCCATATTGCCGCAACCTACTACAAGTACTTTTATGGATTGTTTTTGAAGTGTCATGATTTGAAAATTATGATGATATGATTGAAAACAGTCTTCAAATCTAAGCAGTTCAATGAATATTTTTATCCTGTTTTTAAGATAAATCTGTTATTTGAATCCATTTTTGATTTTTTAGCTAAGTTTTTTATAAAGTGTTGATTGCGAATCGGCAACATATTTCCGTACAGGTCAAATCAATGTAAATGATATAGATTTAAAAACATAGATTTGTACAGATATATCATTAATAAATCTAAAAAAAGATGAAAAGACGCTCTGCAATAAAAAACTTATCGGTAGCATTAGGCGGATTGGTAAGTTTACCTACTTGGGCTTCGGGTTGGACGAGCCAAAGCATAGGACAATTTTCTAATTTAGCCACCAACGATGAAGTACTTCTTGCTGAAATTGTAGAAACAATTATTCCTGAAACCAATACTCCTGGAGCAAAATCGCTAAAAGTACATCAGTTTGCCATGCGAATGATAAATGATTGTTACGGCGAAAATGCACAGAGTACTTTAAAGCAAGGTTTGGTTTTAATCAATGAGCTTTCTCAACAAAATCATCAAAAATCTTTCGTAGAAAGTAGCAAATCTCAACGCATTGATACTTTTCTGAAAATGAGTGCTTCTACAAATACAGTAGCGAAACAATTTGCGGATATGATAAAAAGATTGACGATTCAAGGATATACCAATTCTGAATATTACATGGTCAATCAATTGAAATTCAATATGGCACCGGGATATTATCATGGTTGCGTTCCGATTCCAAGATAGTTTTGGCTTTCGGGTTTCAGCCGTCGGTCATCAGCTTTCAGCTACGATGGACAATTCACAATTCATCACTCACAATTCATAACTCTTACTTAACATGTCATATCTGAATATCAATGCTATAAAAGACCGAACTTTTGATGCCATCGTAATTGGTTCGGGAATTAGTGGTGGTTGGGCTGCCAAAGAACTTACGGGCAAAGGTTTAAAAACGCTTGTTTTAGAGCGTGGACGTGATGTTCAACACATTACGGATTATCCTACCACGATGATGCAACCGTGGGAATTTGAACATTTGGGACAATTACCCAAAGCCATCAAAGATGCCAATCCTATCGTTAGTAGATGTTATGCTTTCAATGAAGATGCAGCACACTTTTTCGTGAAAGATGCTGAACATCCTTATGTGCAAGAAAAGCCTTTCGATTGGATTCGTGGTTACCAAGTAGGTGGGAAATCATTAATGTGGGCAAGAGGCACGCAACGTTGGTCAGAACATGATTTTGATGGCCCCGCTCGTGATGGTTTTGCCGTAGATTGGCCTATTCGTTATGCCGATATTGCTCCTTGGTACAGTTATGTAGAAAAATTTGCAGGAATTTCTGGGAATAAAGACGGTTTAGCAAGTTTGCCAGATGGAGAATTTTTACCACCACACGAGATGTCTTGCGTAGAAAAGCACTTCAGCGAACAAACGGCTAAACATTATAACAATACTCGTCCAGTGATTATTGGTCGTTGTGCGCATCTTACAAAACCACAACCCATTCATTTACAGCAAGGTAGAGGTCAGTGTCAAAACCGTTCCTTATGCCAGCGGGGTTGTCCTTATGGTGGATATTTTAGTAGTAATTCTTCTACACTTCCGTGGGCGGCACGCACGGGAAAAATGACTTTGAAACCAAATTCAGTCGTACATTCTATCATTTTTGATGAAAAGAAAAACAAGGCTTCGGGCGTAAGAGTGATTGATGCGCATACCAAAGAAATGACGGAGTATTATGCAAAAATCATTTTTGTGAATGCGGCTACTTTAAATTCTAATTTGATTTTGTTAAATTCTACTTCAAATCGTTTCCAAAATGGTTTGGGGAACGATAATGGTTTGTTGGGCAAGTACATTGCTTTTCACAATTTCCGTACAACGATTTCTGCCGAGTACGAAGGCTTTTTGAATAGCACAACCGAAGGGATTCGTCCGAACAGTAGTTATATTCCACGTTTTAGAAATGTTTTCAAGCAAGAAACCGATTTTTTAAGAGGCTATGCTGCTGGTTTTGGTTCAAGCAGAATTACTTCAAATGATACTTCGGGCATCGGTGAATCTTTGAAAAACAGCTTGAATGAACAACAATATGGTAATTGGCGAGTAGGTTCGCACATGATGGGCGAAACCATTCCGAAAGAAAGTAATTATGTAGCTTTGGATAAAAAATTATTAGATCCTTGGGGAATTCCACAACTGAAAATTTCGGTAGCGTATGATGATAACGATGAAAAAATGATTCAGGATTTCCATACAGAAATGGCTGAAATGTTGACGAAAGCGGGTTTCAAAAATATTCAAACACATGACAAACCAGATAAAGCTCCCGGTTTGGATATTCACGAAATGGGTGGCGTGCGTATGGGAAAAGATCCTAAAACGTCGTTATTGAACAAGTGGAATCAGTTACATACTTGTAAAAATGTATTCGTAACGGATGGCGCTTGTATGACTTCTACTTCAACACAAAATCCTTCATTAACTTTTATGGCAATTACAGCTCGTGCGGCAGATTATGCCGTAAAAGAAATGAGAAAAGGAAACCTTTAAAATGTTGAATTTGGAGTGTTGAATGAGGAGTGATAATTTTAGCGTGTAAAAATAGAAAAGAAAATATTACAGTTTTTAACATTATAAATATGAGAAAAATAAATGCTTACTTGTTGATTTTTAGCTTGTTATTAATTTTTTCTTCACAAGCACAAACGCCGAAAAAAGGAAAATGGGTTAGTCTTTTTAACCAAAAAGATTTGAGTGGCTGGAAGATTTACGGTACTGAAAAATGGTACGTAGAAAATGGCGAATTGATTTGCGAAAGTGGTCCTGATAAAGAATACGGTTACTTAGGAACAGAACAAAGTTTTCAAGACTTTGAGTTGAGTCTTCAGTTTAAACAAGAAGCCGATGGCAACAGTGGCGTGTTTTTTCATTCAAGTATTGATGGAACAAAAATTACTGGCTGGCAAGCAGAAGTAGCTCCTCCGGGACATTGGACAGGCGGAATTTATGAGTCTTACGGAAGAGGTTGGTTGATTAAACCAACTGACGACAAAGACAAAGCCCTAAAAATGGGAGAATGGAATACGATGGTTGTAAAAGTAGTAGGCAACCAAGTAACAACTTTTGTAAACGGACAAGAAATGATTACGCTCAATGATGAAAAAATTGGCGGACGTGCAGGAATCATTGCTTTACAAATTCACAGTGGCGGTGGCATTAAAGTAAAATGGCGTAAATTAAAAGTGAAAAGTTTATAAGAACTGCTTGAAAATGATGAGGTAAACTTTGTTTTTACTTCATCATTTTTCATTCAATTGGATGAATAGAACTACTCAAATATTAACACTATTTTGAAATATTTAGGCTGGTGTTTGTTAAAATAAAGCTAATGTTTTATTTTTATGTAAATAGAAAATTAAATTTTTCTACTTCATTCACAATACCAAGTCTTATGAAAGTACTTCCATTTACGATTCCAGTTCCTCACGATAAAACGATTATTGTTCAAAAAGACGTTCTACCGCACTTTTATCCGCATTTACATAGGCATCAAGAAATTCAATTGATGTGGATTCAGCAAGGTGAAGGCACTTTGATTGCTGATAACAATATGCACCGTTTTCGTTCGAATGAAATTTATTGGTTGGGTGCGAATCAGCCTCATCTTTTCAAAAGTGAAGCTTCTTATTTTCATCCAAAAAGTAAAAAGAAAGTAACGGCAACAGCTATTTTCTTTAATCCAAGCGGGCAATTATCTTCTTTTTTTGACTTACCAGAGATCAATACGCTTAAAAGATTTTTACAGCAACACTCTAACGGATTCAAAATTCCGCAGGAAAATGTTTCAGAAATAGCCAATAAAATTGGCTTGCTCAATAAAAGTAATGGCGTGAGTCAGATGATTCATTTTATAGATTTACTGAGAAGTATCGCTGCTATTCCTTCGCTTTTACCACTTTCAATGAGTACACAACCACAGAATTATAGCGAAAATGAAGGCTTAAGAATTAGTAATATTTATAATTTTATCATGCAGGAATACGAAAAGCCCATCACGCTTGAAGATGCTGCCAACAAAGCCCACATGACGCCACACGCTTTTTGTAGGTATTTTAAAAAGCATACTCGTCATACTTTTTTGTCATTTCTCAACGAAGTTCGAATCAACGAAGCCTGTAAAAAATTAACGAGTAGTAATAACGAAACCATTGCCAACGTGGCTTATAGCTGTGGTTTTAATAGCATTACGAACTTCAACAGGGTATTCAAACGCATCACCAATCAATCGCCTAGCGAATACGTAGAGCGTTATTTTAATCGAGAAGCCAAGTAAGGTTTTGATTATTTTGTGATAAAACCCATAATCTCATCTGCAAAAGCTTGCGTGCGATAAGTACCGTTATGATTACCTTTGACTAATTTTAAACTAGCATTTTTGAAATACGTTTGCAGTACTTTAGGGTCACCATTATCAAGGTCTTCGTCACCACAGATGATTAAAACAGGATTTTTGTATTTCATTAATTCTGTTGGCAAAGTAACAGGCTGATATTTTTGTAAGAAACCCAAAGCAATGGTATCAACTCCGATAGACTTGGCATAAGCCACAGCTCCAGCCGTTTCTGGATGCAAATGAGCTTTTCCGCTAAAAGCGTCCGAAAACATTTTTCTTCTGTCCCAATCAGGATTGGTAAAATGTTGACCAACGCCACCTAAAATGGTTTTTGTTACTCTTTTATCTTTGGCCAATAATTTTGCGGCAACAATCGCTCCTCTCGAATAACCCACCAAAGTATAATCTTTGATTTTTAGGGAAGAAATCAAGCTCATCAAGTCTTTTACTTCGGCCTCATTTTGGTAAAATTTATCTTCATGCGGTTTGTCGGAAGCTCCATTTCCACGCATATCGGGTACGATTACTCTGAAACCTTTTTCGATTAAATCCTTGTATAAAGCCGTTTTTCGCCAATTTGCTCCAGTATTGATAAAACCGTGCAGCAAGAGTACAGCCTTGCCCCTTCCCGTATCTTCGTAAGCAATATTTTGTCCATCAAAAGAAGTAAAACGCTTAAAGTTTTGGGCTTTTATTGCTGAAAATGATAGGATTAGGATTGATAAAATGAGTGCGTATTTTTTCATAGTTTTTGGGTTTAAAATTGAATTTTTGGAATAAGTTGGCAGTGAAGACACTGCCAACGGCATAGCAAATTCCATTGTGGAACGGCAAACCCTTGCGGTTGCCGTATTCGCCGAAACGACAACCGCAAGGGTTTGTCGCTACACTTATACTTTTTAATTATTCGCTATAAAAAGCTCAAAGCTCATCTCTCAAAGCTGCCCCCTATTCCACATAAATCTCATCAATCAACAACCAAGCTTTCGCTCCTACACCATATTCTCCTGCTGGAATGATGCCTTTATTTTCTGCCTGTATTTTAATAAAACGAGCTTTCGTTGGCGTAATTTTTGCCCTAATTTGATTGATACCATTCGCAGGAAAATTACTGGTACGATAAACTTCCTTATAAGAAATCCCATCTTCCGAAGTAGAAAAAATCAACACATTAGGTTCCCACATTTTTTGCCAATGATACTTCAGCAAATTTAAACCTAAGGTTGAAATGCTTTGGATGCTTTCTAAATCAATCGTTGCGTCTAAATTTTCGCCACTAAAACCAATCCATTGTGTATTGTTGTAGCGAGTGTTTCCTGTCAACCCATTGGTCAAAGCATAAGGTGTGGTAGGATTATAATTTGCTTTTGGGTGATACTTCAAAATGACGTTTTTAGCAATGGCTTTATGATATTCAAAAGCTTGTTCAAATACTTTTCCATAAGCTTTTTTACCGACAAATATTTGGGCTTTCAAAATGACACTTTTGTTGATAATATGCTGATTTTTAAATACTTTATCGTTCGAATTTGGAGCTTTTCCATCGACAGTATAATGAATCTTAGCATTGGGTAAAGTTGTCGATAAATGAACGATACTTTTGCCTGATTTTTCCATTGAGAAATCATAAGTAATTTCTTCAAATCTGTCGAAAAAATTCACTTTTTTCTGTTGTAAAATACTCCTATGCTGACGTAATCTACTTAGAAAATTATCATAATTTTTATGCGTTTTGAGTGACCAAGCAATTTCTGATAAGGCTAAAGCTCTTGGGAAAACCATGTACTCTACTTGTTCTGGTTGAGGCGTGTATTCCGTCCAGATATTTGCTTGTACGCCTTTGATGTACTGTTCGTCTTCGTGATTTAATTCCGTCGAAAAAGGCTCATAACTATACACTTTTGAAAGCGGTGTAAAGCTTGCCGCCGCCGTTGGTTCGTCAGCGTGAAGCGACTGGTAATAATCTAAATACAAATGACTTTCTGGCGTCATGATTACTTCGTGTTTTTGTTTGGCGGCTGCAATGCCACCCGCTTCTCCTCGCCAACTCATCACCGTAGCTTTCGGACTTAAACCACCTTCTAAGATTTCGTCCCAGCCAATTAATTCACGATTTTTACTGTTTAAGTATTTCTCCATTTTTTGGATAAAATAGCTTTGTAATTCGTGTTCGTCAGCTAAATGTTCATCTTTCATGCGTTTTTGGCATTTTGGACAAACTTTCCAACGAGTTTTTGGGCATTCGTCTCCACCAATATGAATGTATTTTGAAGGAAAAAGTGGAATTACTTCGTCCAGAACATCCTGTAAAAAAGTAAAAGTGCTGTCGTTCCCTGCACAAAAAACATCCTCAAAAACACCCCAAAAAGTTGCTGCTTTGTATGAACCACCGACACAACCCAAATGCGGATAAGCCGACAAAGCCGCCTGAGCATGCCCCGGCATTTCTATTTCTGGGATGATGGTTACGTACTTTTCTGAGGCATATTTTACTAAAGCTTTTACTTCTTCTTGACTGTAAAATCCGCCATACTTTTTGCCATCAAAACGGTGTGGAGAATCTTTTTTATGTCCAATAATGGTTTCGTCACGAAATGCTGCAACACTTTGTAAACGAGGATATTTTTTGATTTCAATTCGCCAACCTTGGTCGTCAGTAAGGTGCCAGTGAAAAGTATTGATTTTATAAAAAGCGAGTAAATCGATGTATTTTTTCAAAAAAGAAAGCGGGAAGAAATTTCTACCAACATCCAAATGCAAGCCACGGTAAGTAAATCTTGGATAATCTTCGATGCGACAGCCAGATAAGTTAAATCCTTTATTTTGAGCTTGATACGCCATTTGTATCAAACTTTGTATGCCATAAAAAACACCAGCTTCGTCGTGTCCAGTCAATTGAATGGAATTTTTGGAAATGATTAATTGATAGCCTTCTTTTTGTGTGACTTTATCGGCATCAATACTTAATTGTATAAAATTGGATGTTGTATTTTTGGTAATCGGGAAAGAAAAAGGCGTTAAAGTGTGCAAGGCTTCTTGTAAAAATTGAACATTTCTACTTAAAGAAGCCGACGTTTGAAGTATCGAAGTAGATGAATTTAACGTAAATTTTTCTTTTATAAGCTGTACAGAAACAGGTTTTGGAATAATGGCAATACTTTGGGCAAACGTGTAATTTGATGTAAAAAAGTACATCAAGAAGATGATGAAAAATGATTTTGTCTTTGACATTGGAAGAAAATGATAAAATAAAATATGTAGGGGCAATCCCTTGCGGTTGCCCACGTGTACAATCTTTACAATGGGCAACCGCAAGGGATTGCCCCTACGGATTTAGATAATTATTTGTAAATCATAATTCAGCACTCACAATTCACAACTCCTAATTACTTCGCCCAATTCTTTCTCAAAAATCTCAGCCAGTTACCGTGCATGATATTTTCGATGTCTGTTTGGGTATAACCTCTTTTTTCGAGAATAGACGGAATTGTTTGTAAATCAGCAATGGTATCTAAATCATAAGGACCTTGTTCTGTGCCAAAAGCTCCATCCAAATCTGAACCAATACCCACGTGCAAAGCGTTTCCTGCCAATTGACAAATATGGTCAAGATGGTCAACCATCACAGCCAAATTACAATTCATTTCTTTGGGTGTTGATTTGCCTCTTTCCCAATTTGGTACCATCATCCAAGCGTCTAATGCTCCGCCAATTACGGCATCTCTGCTAATTAATTCCTTAATTTGCTCGTCGCTAAATTGGCGATTATGATTCACCAAACTTCTACACAAATTATGGCTTGCCCAAACCGCACCATTGAAATGATCCATGGCTTCCCAGAAACTATCGTCACAAAGGTGCGTCGCATCTAAAATGATGTTCAGCCTTTCCATTTCTTTCAATAAATCTTGTCCAGCTTTTCCCATAAAACCAGTCGCATCCGTTCCTTGAGCGTAACGCCCCGGCCCGTAATGAGCTGGGCCAATGGCACGCAAACCATACTGATAAGCTTTCTCGACATGATTAATTGTTACGAGTGAATCAGCTCCTTCTAAGCTTAGAATATAGCCAATGGGTTTGTTGTCGTTGGGCGTGCCGTCGTTCCAAAGCAGTAAATGTTTTTCTAAAGATTCAAGGTTATTGATTTGAACCATTTCGCCACATTCTTCCATGCTTTTGTACCACGCTACTTGTCCTTGTGTTTGTGCCCAAGCCTGTTCGGGAGAAGCCCAACCCGGTAAAGTGCTGTCTAGTTTTACAAAGCGAGCAATTTGTGTAGCAACGACCAAACCAATGTTTCCTGCTCTTAATGCAGGAAAAGTAACCGTTCCTTTGGCACGGTCTGGCTTGTCGGTCATGCCTTTTTCTCTTTCACGAATTTCAGAGACCGATAATCTTAAATCACGATTCCATTCCATCGCATTCATGCTGAGGTCAAGATGTGCGTCTATTGTAAACATATTTTGTAAAACGGATTTTCAACCCGTAAAATTTATCTTTTCAGACGGGTTGGAAACCCGTTTTACGGCTATATGGAAATGAATCTATCTCTTGCAATCGTTTTCCATTGTTCGCCTGTCAATACTTCATTTTCTACAAGATTTGCCCTTTCGTACAAAGCACAGGTCGGACAAATATGAATGGGCAAACCATAAAAAACATCTCCAATCTGATAAGTATGATTTTCTGGAACACCCAATACTAAATGTTCTTCGCTTTGTCCGATAAAAGTGGCATCTGGAGCATTCAAGAAAAATACTCTTTTATCTAAAGGGTTTTCTGCAGCAACAGATTTATGTCCTAAATCCAAACAGATTTTATCTTTTTCGGGCAAAGAAATTACTCTGCTAATTACCAAAGCTGCCGTTTCAAAATCTTGCTCTGGATAAGCATCTTGATAGCCTTTATCCCAATACACAAAAGTGCCCGGACTGCATTCTACCTTTGCTCTTTGAGCATGAATCGGAAATGTAGGCGTTCCACCAGCTACGATATTGAGGTTTTGAATGCCTTCTTCGTTTAGTTTTTCTACTAAATTTTCTACGGATTGGAAAGCCGTGTTACAATTTTGTGTACGAATGGTAAGTTCAAAATCTCGGATATGTCCATCGTAAATATGCAAACCTTCAAGCTTTAAGGAAGGTAATTTTTGTAATACAATTGCTAAATCAAAAGCCTTTTCAGGAACAATTCCTGTTCGGTTCATGCCCACATTTAAGTCGATATAAAGCGATAAAGTAAGCTTATTTTCTAAAGCAATTTTTGACATTGCCTCACCAACTGCCAAAGAATCAACCAAACAAGAAAAATGTGTTTTTTGAAACTTTTTGATGATTTCAATCAAACGCAAGACCTTCGCTCCCACTGGCTGATACGCTAAGAGTACGTCTTCTGCTTCACAAGTCGCCAATAATTCAGTTTCGGCAATCGTTGCACATTTGAATTTTTGAATCCCAACTTCTTGCAAAAGCTTGGTTATTTCTTTGGTTTTATGCGTTTTGATGTGTGGTCGCAAGCGATTTACATCATCAATCGAAGCCAAAAGTTTTTGAATATTACGCTTTACGATACTCGGAAAAACCACCAAAGCAGGCGTATCAAGCGTTTCAATATTTTTTATGTTGTACTCAATCGTTTTGTTACTCATGGCTTAAGTAGGAGTGATGAATTATGAATGATGAATTGTGAATTAAAATATTGAAATTCAATGTGTTAATTCAAATAAAACATCGTTTATTTTACCAAAACCACTTATCAATTAGTCTTCGTGGAGTTCAAACAACGCTTCAATTTCCACTGGAATATTGTCTGGAAGTGTTCCCATTCCTACCGCACTTCTTACGCCAATACCATTTTCTGTTCCCCACACTTGGGCAAAAAGTTCGCTACAACCATTGATGACATAAGGGTGACGTTCAAATTCTGATACGCAGTTGACCATACCCAAAATTTTAATCACACGCTTTACTCTGTCTAAACTTCCTAAATGTGTTTTGATGGTCGAAAGCATGGTTAAACCTACTTGTTGAGCCGCCAATTTCCCTTCTTCGATGTCTAAATCTTTGCCAATTCTACCAATAATCAAGCTTTTATCGTCTCTTACTGGGCCATGACCAGATAAGTATAAGTATTTGCCATCAATCAAATATGGTTTATAAACACCCAAAGGAAGTGGTGCTGGAGGTAAAGAGAGTCCAAGACTTTCGAAAGAAATTTCAGGTGAAAGTAATTCAATAGTGTTCATAATTGTTCTTATTTTTTGTTTCAAATTGTTTTTGATGATGAAGGAAACGATACGTTTTCTTCTGTTTTGCAAGGTTTAAAAATTAATAAAAAGAGCTACCCTTTTTAGTGATGAGTTTTGAATGAAGGGTTGGGAGTTTTGAGTGCTGAATTTTGAGTTATGAATTGTTTTTTATGCAATTTATTGTAAATCAAATATTTATACTCTGATTTGGTAATCAATTCAAAATTCAAAACTCATAATTCAAAACTCCTATTTACTTGGCTCCATCAATATTACTTTGGCTCGCTTTGGGCGTATTGAGTTTTCTGAATTTCGCATTTTCGATTTTCAAAACCACCGCATTTTTCCATTGATTATTCGTATAAAATCTTTGTCCGTTTACGGCACTTACTACCAAACCAATATTGGTTGGAGCAGTATAAATTTTGGCATCAAAATCTTTTTTGTACTCTACCAATTCACTTTTATAACCTAAAATACTCACTTTGGTATTGGCATTCCCTTCGATGTGCGTCAATACAAAATTTTTGCGTGTTCCGTACTTCCAATCTTCGTAGCCACTTCTTTGTACGATGGCATAAATATATTTCTCATCGTTCGACTGCGTAAACCAAATATTTTCTTCACGTACCACAGAAAGTGGTTTTACTTCATGAATGGCTTCTGCATTGGCAAAATTCCAAAGGGCAATTTCTTGTAAAAGTGATTGTTGTTCAATCTGTAATTCTCCGTCTTGTTTGGGACCAACATTCAATAAAAAGTTCCCGCCTTTTGCTCTGATTTCAACCAACATATTGATGATTTCCGTGCCAGATTTATGCGGGTCGTTAGTGGGTTTATATTGCCAGTCTGTTCCCATCGTGTAGCACGCTTCCCACGGACGAGCCATCGGTTCGTCAGGCGTGTTTTGTTCTGGAGTAGTCATGATGTCACGAGTAATCACCAATTCAGGGTTCAAACTCCAAGCATATTCACGCAAGCCATCACCTGGTCCGTCGATGAAAAGAATGTCAATTTTTCCGTAGTTCGTCAGTAATTCTTTCAATTGTTTTTTATCATAATCCATCAAACCTTTATTGTTTGCAGGAAAATGTTCAGGCAATTGTAAACGACCGATTTGGATATTATTTTTATGAAAATAATTGAAGTCTTCTGGCGAAAAGTAAATCCCAATTGCAATACCTTCTTTGCGAAAAGCGTCGATAATTTCTTTGGTAATGTCTTTTCCGTAAGGAGTATTCATTACATTAAAAGGCGTAGTTTGCGTATTGAACATACAAAAACCAGAATGATGTTTTGTCGTAAAAACAACATATTTCATGCCTGCTAATTTGGCATTTTTTGCCCATTCGGTAGGATTGAATTTCTTTGGATCGAAATATTTAGGTAATTCTTGAATGTATTTTTCAACGTATTCATTTGAAGCTCCAGCCATTGAATGACTAATCACTGCTCCTAAAGAAACATCTACATTCCAGTGAATAAACATCCCGAAAGCTAAATCTTGAAACCAATTTACTCGTTCGGGTTTATTATTTACTTGTACTTTTTGTGCTTGAGTTTGTATCGTAAAACAAGTACAAATCAAGAGTATTACGAACTTTTTTGAAAACATGAGATTGTGTTAAACGATTGTTAATGAGCAATCTATGAAGTTACAAATTTTGTTGGAGAAATAAACAAAACCTCATCCCCCCGCCCCTTCTCCTGTTGAGAAGGGGAGTATAAAGAGTAGTATAAACTCCCCTCTCAGCAGGAGAGGGGTTGGGGCGACCGTCGCTACGGATGAGGTTCGCTTTTATAATTTAAAATTGGATAATAGCATTTTGATTACTTATCCCACCAAACACGGGTCAATAAATCATCAAGACCTTGTCTTTGAACAGCTTCGTTGTACGACGTTCTGTTAAGTGTTTGTTCAGAAACAGGATACAAGAATCTACGGAAGATTTTACCACCTGTAGCGTTGCCTGGATAAACGTTTGGCGTTAAAGCTGGATAACCTGTACGACGGTAATTATTGTAAACTTCCTGAGCATCAGGGAAAAGTCCAACCCAAACTTCATTGTAAATTTGTTCCGTCTGAGTTGCTACTGTTCCAGTAGTTTTTAAAGCATGAGCCGCAACATAACTATCGATACGTGCTTGAGCAATTGTACCTGTTGTTCCGCTAATTAAATCCCATTGTTTCATCGATGCACGAATTCCTGTTTCATATAAATTAGTAGCAGTTTCTGCACTGTACCAACCTCTTAAAGCTGCTTCTGCCAATAAGAAATTAGATTCAGCTGCTGTAAATAACAACAAAGGAGCATCTACTTTCAATACCGTTGTTTGCTTTGGCTCTGAATAAGTAATAAAATCAGAAGGCTTTGTACCATTGATGGTTGCAGGCATTCCTTTCTGAATACTTTCATCTGAACTTGCCGAACCGTTTACATATACTACAGAAAGAGCACTTAAACGAGGGTCGTTATTGGCTTTCAATGAGTTGATAAATACTTGTTGATATTTTCCACCTTCAGTATTGTTTGTACCGTCGGCACGAAGGTAATTATCATTCAACAACTGCCATGCGATAGGGTTTTTGTTGATGTTTTGCCCTCCAGAAGTATAAGTCATTTTAGCAATATCAGCATACTCTCTGATTACTCCGCCCGCAATTGCCTTAGTTACCCAGCTTTGTGCCGCTGCTGCATCAACTTTTGTTAAACGCATACCCAAGCGAAGCATTAATGAATAAGCAAACTTTTTCCATTGCGTTACATTTCCTTGATAAATCAAATCTGAATTACCGAAAGTTGTCGTATTAGCAATCGTCAAAGCTGTTGCAGATGCTTCTAATTCTTTCAACATATCTGCATAAATCGCACTTTGAGAATCGTATTTAGGCTGAAAAATAGAAAGATTATAGCCTTGTCCTGCATCAGTATAAGGAATATCGCCATACAAATCGGTCAAGCGACTGAAACAATATACTCGCCAAATACGAGCTGTTGCGTATAAATTTACTTTTGTTGGGTCGTCTTTTACGGCTTTAATTACCTCACCAATTTCATTAATCTGATTTGGATAAGAATTGGTAAAAACACCACCTGTGGCATTTACTTGTGAAGCTGTATATTTAGAGCCGAAACCTTCTACATCGTTGTAGCTGGTAGTATATTGCATCAAACCAAACAAAAGGCTACCCTTGTTACCACTGTTGGCTGCGCCATCGTACAAAGCTTTACTGAAGATGTAAGCAGTAGTCGGAACAGAAACGGCATTGGGATTGGTATTGATTTCAGCGAAATCTTTATCGCAAGCCGTAAATAGCGTCATGCTACACGCTGCCAATAAAGGAAATGTATATTTTGAAAATAACTGTTTCATTGTCTTGCTTTTTTAGAATTTCAGATTCAAGTTCAAACCATAAGAACGAGTACGTGGCAAACCGATTGACTCAATCCCTTGTGCAGCGCCGTTCGTTAAGCCTTGCTCAGGGTCAAAATTGTCGGTCTTTTTGTATAAAATCAGAAGGTTACGACCCACTAATGAGACACTTGCCGATTGTACGCCTAAAGATTTCAAGAAACCTGCTGGCAAACGGTAAGAAATAATCACCTGACGTAGTTTTACGAAACTTGCATCATGTACAAATAATTCTGTGTAGCGGTTTAGGTTGTTGTAGTAAGCACTACGCAAATTCGCTACTGGTACAGTATAAGAATAGGCATCACCATTGGCTGTTACACCTTTTAGAGCTAAACCATTTTCACGACCCGGCAAAGTTGATTTCATTAAACCCAAACGAGTAGCATATACTTCCATTACTGAGAAAATACTACCACCAAATTTACCATCAACCAACATGTCTAAAGAGAAGTTTTTGTATTTGAAAGTATTATTCAAACCCATAGTGTATGGTGAAACGCCATTGCCTAAATATTGGTTGTTGTCAGTTTGTAAAGGAAGATTCGAGTTGGTATCATAAATGATATTTCCAGCAGCATCTCTTTTCATACGGTATCCATAAATACCTCCGAATGGCATGCCTACTTGGTTGTTAATGAATGCGTTACCATTTGCAGAGTTACCAATTGAAAAAGTATTAATGCCATCAGCTAATTTTAATACTTCACTTTTGTTATAGGCAAAGTTGAAGCTAGTATTCCATGAGAAATCAGCAGATTTGATTGGTGTACCTTCTAGCAATAATTCTATCCCTTTGTTACTTAATTCACCTGAGTTTAGAATCGCACTTGTATAACCTGATGCACCAGAAATCGGTACACTTACAATATCATTTGATGATTTCTTGTCATATACAGCAGCATCAAAACTTAAACGTCCTCCGAATAATCTTGTGCTTAAACCAAGCTCAAGCGTTGTAGAAGTAAATGGTTTTAAACCAGCGTTGGTAATTGAAGCTGAACTTACGTTTTGTAATGGTACACCACTTGCACTCGGCACATTGCTGTATGCTAAGTTGATAGCGTAAGGGTCAGGACCACCACCACCTACTTGTGCCCATGAACCACGTAGCTTTAAATTGTCAATAACACGTGGCATGTTTATCACATCCGAAAGCATTAAACTTGTACCAATACTTGGATAGAATACATTATTATTTTTAGGACTTAATGTTGAAAACCAGTCCTGACGACCCGTTAAAGTTAAAAACCAGATGCCTTTGTAATCTAAATCTGCTGAACCAAAAACTGAGTTTGTTTTGATATTGCTAGTTACTGGCGTTGCCGTAGAAGTTGCCAAATTTGAATAACTATAGAAGTAAGGAATGGTGTATCCTTGTCCATAGAAATCAAATTGGTTGTTTTTAAACTGGCGAGTATTTGCTCCTCCTAAAACTGATAAGCCTATTGTTTCTGCAAATTTGGTATTATAAGCAGCGGTAATCATACTGTTGGTTTCTGATACATCTGATTTAATGCCATCGTACTGACCTTGAGGGATATACTGCCCACCTGTTGGCATAATACTGGTGAAATTATAATTATAAAAATCACGAGTAGTAGTTGCTTTTAAGGTTAAGTTTTTCAATAAATCATAAGAAACAGATGCTTGTCCGATAAAGCGATCTTTTGTATCTGTTTGTTTGAATTTATTGACGAAAAAATAACCATTCGTTACAATACCTGCATCATTCCAGAAAATCTCATTACCATTTGCATCATGTCCCGGGTTTAACCATCTAACATCCACCGTATTAGCTACTTCATAAGCCATCCAGTTTGGATTACCCAAAGCATCACCTGCGATTGGGCGATTATTTCCTTGCTCAAGATTATATTGTACTACTGCTTCTGCTCTAAGGCGCTCGCTAAGTTTGGCTGAAATATTCAAACTAGCCGTTTTACGATTATAAGTATTAGAAGGCAATACACTTTTTGCACTTAAGTCTGCTAAAGAAAGACGATACAGAATGGCATCATTTCCGCCAGATAAGGCAACTGAGTTCGTAAAAGTAGTTCCTGTCTGATAGAAATTTTTCAAATTATCTTTCTGAGCAAGATATGGGTGATTTTTGCCATCGGCAGCCATATAATTGGTAGAGCCGTCGATTTTTGCTCCAAACGAACGACGACCCGTAGCCTGAGCTTGAGCCAAAGTTGTAGGCATTACGCCGCCATCACCTTGTCCGTATTCATATTGAAAATCTGGAAAAACAGATACATTTTCCATCGTAAAAGTACTGTTGTATTCAAGACCGATACCTTTTTGAGCTTTTCCTTTTTTCGTTGTAATCAAGATTACTCCATTTGCCCCACGTGAACCGTATAATGCTGCGGCCGCACCACCTTTCAATACTGTCATTGATTCAATATCATCAGGGTTGATGGCTGAAATACCATCTCCACGGTCAGTACCCGCTTTCGTTCCTAAACCATTTGGTAATGAGCTTCCGCCCGGAACACTGTTATCAATCGGCATCCCGTTGATTACGTATAAAGGTTGACTGTTACCCGTCAAAGAACCATTACCACGAATTACCACACGACTTGAACCACCCGGACCAGTAGATAAACCTGTAGCATTTACCCCTGCAATTTTACCTGTTAAGCCATTCGCAACGTTGTTTTCACGAGCTTGTGTAAAGTCTGAACCATTAATTTCTGATACAGAATATGCCAATGCTCTTTTGTCTTTTTTTACACCCAAAGCCGTTACCACAACTTCGTTAAGTTGTTGCACGTTTTCTTTTAAAGAAACAGTAATTGAACTTTGATCTGCCGATACAGCTACTTCAAATTTTTCAAAACCGACACTTGTAATAACTAATGTAATGTTTTTAGTAGCAAAATTTTCTGGCAAATTCAATTTGAAATTCCCTTCGGCATCAGTAGTTGCACCAACTCGTGGATTTTCTTTGATAAAAACCGCAGCACCAATCACTGGGCTTGCATCTTTTGCAGCAATAACTTTCCCTCCAATCTCTTTCACAATACTCAATCTTGCTGATTTCGGCAGATGAGTAGCGGTATTTTTATTCACATTAGCATGCGAATTGCCACTTATTGCTAAACTTCCGATGAGAGAAAGCCATAATAAGCGTTGAGAGCCTTTTAATAGTCTAATTTTTTTCATGCTTAAAAGTTTTTTATGGTAAATTGGATTGTTGCAATAAATGCAAATAAATATTGCATTTATTGCACAAACATATAAACTTTTCGTAGAAAAAAAGGCTTTTGTTAAAAAAATATTATTAATGAGTAATTAAATTGAGTATTTTATCTCAATAATTGCAAAGTTTGCAATATAATTTGCGGTAAAAACCACGGATAACTTGCAGTTTTTTTATATCTTTGTTCTACTCAATTTGAAAAAATGTAATTATTATAATGTCGATTAGCTTATTAAAGAAAGAACGTAAAGATTTGATTTTGAAGGAAATCAATGTTCATACAAGAATATCTTTAGGGGAATTAGTAGAATCATTGAATGTATCGGAAGATACCATTCGAAGAGATATTAATGAATTAGCCGAAGAAGGTGAAATTATCAAGATTAGAGGCGGTGCGATGTCGAAAGCTTATCACCATTCTTCAAATCTTAAGGAAACCTATGCGCATTCTCATAAAGTAGAAATCGGACAAAAAGCATTTTCTTTATTGAAAGAAGGAATGTTGGTGTTGATTGGTGGTGGTACTACCATCCGTGAATTTGTGAAACTGATTCCAGAAGATTTTTCGGCTACTTTTATGACGGTCAATCCATTGACTGCCGTTGAGTTATTAGACAAACCCAATATTGAAATTATTCTGATTGGCGGACAAGTATCAAGATATAGCCAAATGTCAATCGGTGGCGAAGTACATCACCGACTTTCAGAAATGAAAGCTGATTTGTGTATTTTGGGAACAAATGCTTTGGATGCTCAGGGAGGAGTAACGGATTCTGACTGGGAAACTGTTCAGGTGAAAAAGGCGATGATGAAAGCTTCGGATAAAGTAGCAGTATTGGCAATTTCTGAAAAATTGAATTCTGTCATGAAAATGAAAGTAGCCGACTTGCAAGAAATCGACTACCTCATTACTGAACTGCCCTCCAATTCACCAGAATTATCTGCTTATCAAAATAGTAAATTGCAGGTTATATAATTGTGAATTAGTGAATTGTGAATTAGTGAATTGTGAATTAGTGATTTTTAAAAATTGGAATAAAATGAATTTTTGGGAACTCAATTTAGATAAACCTCCCTTCCAATCACTAAATCACTAAATCACTCATTCACAATTACTTCTGGTTTGTATTTTACAAAACCGAAGAGATGTAAAAAGATAGATCTTGATATTCTGAAATTAAAAGGGACAGAAATTAAAGAAATTACTGTGATTGGAATGATGTAACCCATAATTGGTGGGTCATTGAAAAACCAATATAAAACCACTCCTAAAACTGCTAATATTAAAATCGAAAAACCGTAACTCACAAACATTGCTCCATACCAAAATCCTGGTTCTACTTCGTAACGCAAATTACAAACAGGGCAATTACTGTGCATTTGGTCAAACTTATCTACTCGAAAAAATGGATATTTAAACATTTTCCCTTCTCTACATTGTGGGCATCTCCCCTCTGCAATGGCTTGAAAACGAGAAGGATGAGGGTCTAATTTTAAGGTCTGATACTGGCTCATATCTTTATTGTTTTATTGAAAGTAAATGACATTTATCATTTAATAATCATACAACAAAGCTAGGGAAGGACTATCCAAAACGATGGTATTTAACAAGCCGTCTATGGTACTTTTTACTTATTTAGTGATTGAGTGAATTGTGAATTAGTGATTAAATAGGAAAAACAATTCACTAACTCACAATTCACTCAATCACTAAATGTCGCTCTACCACGATTGTTTTCTGTGACCTATCGTTGCGAAGAACAAAATATATAAATAGCAAGGAATCAAAATCAAATAAGCTTCTTGAATGCCAAACGACTCAGCCAATTTTCCGTAGAAGTATGGTAAAATCGCTCCGCCACCGATACCCATGATAAGTAAAGCCGAACCGAATTCAGTTTTCTTTCCTAAGCCTTTAATCGCTAATGGAAAAATTGCTGGCCACATCAAAGCATTGGCTAAACCAAGCATTGCCACAAAAGCTACCGAAGTAAAACCAGCAGTAAACACAATACCAAGGGTGAAAATTGAGCCAATAATTCCGCAGTACATTAAAGCTTTATTTTGTGAAATGAATTTTGGAATTGCCACAATACCAACAAAATAACCAACCAACATTGCAATCAACGTTAGCGAAGTAAAGTTTTTAGACACATCTAAACTGATGCCTAACGAACTTCCGTATTGTCCGATGGTATCCCCTGCAATTACTTCAACACCAACACAACAGAAAATCGCTAAAATCCCAAATACTAAATTGGCGTGTTGTAAAACACTCTTCTCTCCTGTTTCTTGAACTGTCTCGTTTTCATCTTTACTTGTGTCAATTTCTGGTAAGCTAGATTTATAAATCAAAAATGCCAAAAGCACTAAAGCAATTGCCATCACGATGTAAGGAACGATTACTCTTCCTGCCAATTCGTTCAAGAGTACTTCTTTTTCAGCAGCTAGGCTTGTTTTTAATTGCGTTTCGATGTCGTCCGCACCATCTAAAATGATTGCTCCTAAAATCAGGGGACTCAAAGCACCTGCAATTTTATTGCAAACACCCATAATACTAATACGTTGCGCTGCACTTTCGATTGGACCTAAAATACTGATATAAGGATTTGAGGCAGTTTGGAGTAAAGAAATCCCAGCACCTTGAATAAATAATCCTGTAAGAAACAGCACAAATGAACGAGATTGAGCCGCAGGCACAAAAATAATTGCGCCAATCGCCATGACAACCAAGCCCCAAGCCATACCGTTTTTAAAACCAACTTTCGTCAGAATCATCGAAGATGGAATCGCTAAAAACACATAAGCAATATAAAAGGCAAAAGTTACCAAAAGTGCTTGAGCGTATTCAAGTTCACAAGCGATTTTGAGGAATGGAATAAGCGTACCGTTGAGCCAAGTGATAAATCCGAAGATGAAAAACAACATCCCGATAATCACGATGGGAGAAAAAAATGATTTACTTTTAGTCATAATGGTGGTTGGTTTGGGGCAAAATATATAAATAAAGTAAGGAACAGATTTCTGAAAGGTTCATATTAAATAAATTCACTACAGGCATCGCCCGTAGTGAATTCTAATGTTCAAGCATTATTAATATATAACCAGTTCTAACTAAATTTTCAAGTTTGTGAATGAAGTAATGCTTGGAATCTTATTCAGACTCCAAGCATAATATTAAAAGTGGTATCGCACAAAAGCCTCGATGGCTGCGTATTCTGCAAAACCTAATTTATTGTATAAATCTGCCGTTGCGCTGTTTCTGTCTTCAGCACGTTGCCAGAATTCTCTCGAATCGTTTCCTTGGAAAACTACTCCGTCTTTTTGTGACTGATGTTTAAAAATCCCGTGACGCTTTTGTAATACTTGTGTTGGGCTCATCGGTACAGCCATTTCAATTTCATGAATGTCCCACTCTGCCCAAGCTCCACGGTATAGCCAAACCCAACAATCGTTCATGTAATCTTCTTTTTTCAAACGCTCAAGCGACTCAAAAATGGCATCCAAACAAACTTTGTGTGTTCCGTGTGGATCAGCTAAATCGCCTGCCGCAAAAATTTGATGTGGTTTTATCTCAGCAATGATATTTGAAACAATTTTGATGTCAGCTTCACCTAATGGCATTTTTTGAATGGCGCCCGTTTCATAAAAAGGCATATCTAGAAAGTGAACATTGGTCGCAGGAATTCCAACGAAACGGCAAGTAGCCTTTGCTTCTCCCTGACGAATAATTCCTTTTACATAACGCACCGCAGGAATATCAATTTCGCTGTCTTTCTTTTTACTTAAAAATGCTCTGGCTTCTTCAAAAACAGTATTGTATTTTCTGTTTTCAATGTCGAAAGCCGAATTGAAATCGTCTAAGAAATCAATAAAACGCAAAGCTTCATCATCAGCAACAGCAATATTTCCAGACGTTTGATATGCCACGTGAACATCATGCTCTTGGTCAACCAAACGTTGGAATGTTCCGCCCATTGAAATAATATCGTCGTCTGGGTGTGGACTAAAAATCAATACTCTTTTTTGTGCAGGGAAAGCTCTTTCTGGTCTGTTGGCATCACTCGCCAACGATTTTCCACCCGGCCAGCCTGTAATGGTATGTTGAAGACTTTGGAATACTTGTAAATTAATATCGTAAGCCTGACCGTAATTCGCTAATAAATCACTTAGTCCGTTTTCGTTATAATCACGATTGGTTAATTTCAGAATCGGTTTGTCTAAGCTCAAAGCCAAATTGGTTACGGCTTTTTTCACCATCATTTTATCCCAAATTACTTCATCAAATAACCAAGGTTTTTTACGACTGCTTAATTCAGAAGCACTTGCTTCGTCTAAAATAAATCTCACATTTTGGTGTCCTTGTAAATATGAAGCTGGAATTTTCTCTGAAACAGGTCCTTCAATCGCTTCTTTAATTACTTGTGCTTTATGTTCACCGAAAGCCAAAAGCACCACTCTTTTTGCTTCCATAATTGCTTTTACGCCCATCGTTACTGCTCTGCGTGGCACTTTTACCAAAGTACCAAAGTCGCCCGCAGCATCCATACGAGTCGTAATATCAAGCGTCATCAATCTTGTTCTTGAGTTCACTAAAGAACCTGGCTCGTTGAAACCTATATGTCCGTTTCTACCGATGCCCAAAATTTGTATATCTAATCCGCCCAATTCTTCAATCTGCGCTTCGTACTCTTTGCAGAAGATGGCGAGTTTTTCTAAAGGTAAAGTTCCTGTTGGAATATGACAGTTTTCAGGAGCAATGTTTACATGATCAAACAACTGTTCTTTCATGAAACGATGATAACTCTGTACTGCATCAGGTTGCATTGGATAATATTCATCCAAATTGAATGTAATCACATTTTCAAAACTCAAGCCTTCACTTTTATGAAGACGAATAAGTTCTGCATATACTTTTTTAGGTGTTGAGCCAGTGGCTAATCCTAAAACTGCGGGTTTTCCTGAAGCATTTTTTTTGCGGATAATTTTGGCAATTTCTTGTGCTACTGCTTTTGAGGCTTCAGCGGCATCTTTATAAATTTTAGTGGGTACTCTTTCTAAAGAGATGGTTTCCTTTTCTAGTTCTATGGCTTCAGTTGCTTCAATCATTTTAATAACAATTTTGAGTAAACATTTCTTAATTTTGAAATAAGACATACAAACTTAAAGACAAATGAATTATAGTGCCTAATGATATTTAAAATAAAAAATTAACAAACAGTAAAATACTTATTTAAGTAATATATTTCTGATTTTATAAAATTTATTGTTTTAAATATTGAATTGAGGGAATTAATGCTTCTTGAAATCGGCAATAAAGTATTGGTTTTTTGGATAAAGCACATAATTTGAAGATAAATTCAATTATAAATTAAAAATATACCAAGATTTTAAGCTTTTTGTTTGGTGAAATAGACAGGAAGAAAGAGAAGTGTTTGGAGAAAGTTCCTATAAAAAGAAGACTGTTGATGAATTTCAGAGAATTTATCAGCAGTCTTTTAGAGTTTATGAAAATTATTAAAAATATCAATATGGAAATATATTTCCGATTACATGAAATTTTGTAATTATTTTTTCCATTCGTTATCAAACATCCTCCAAATGTTCAGCGGATTAGCATCTTGTAATTCTGCTGGTAAAAGACTGTCTGGAAAGCTTTGATAACTTGCAGGACGAACAAAACGTTTGATAGCATCTGGACCAACAGAAGTAAAACGAGCATCCGTACAAGATGGGAATGGCCCGCCGTGGTGCATTGCATAACACACTTCTACTCCTGTAGGCACGCCATTGAAAATTAAACGTCCGCTGATATTTCTAAGCGCTTCTACAATATCATCATTCGCTTGTAATTCTGTTTCTGTCGCCATAAAAGTAGCCGTAAGCTGTCCTTCTAAATGTTGAATAACAGTGGCTAATTGTGTTAAATCTTTACATTTTACCACTAAAGAGAAAGGTCCAAATACTTCTTGGTGCAAAGTAGGATTTGCTAAAAATACATCTGCATCTACCGAAGCCACCGTTGCCAAACCTTGAATAGTATCCGTTTTTTCAACAAGCGACTCTGCTTCTGTTGTTACATCGTCTTGCGCCAAAGCTACTGTTTTCTTGCCTTCGTAGTTTTGATAAATTCCTGCATTCAACATTTTTGAAGGCGAAATTTTCTCGATTTCACCGGCAAGTACTTTAATAAAGTTTTGTAAATCAGCATTATCAACGCCTAAAATCAAGCCCGGATTGGTACAAAATTGCCCAACACCCAAAGTAATCGAACCTGCATACTCTTTAGCAATACTTTCTGAACTTGTCGATAATTTTTCAGGCATCAACACAACTGGATTGATACTTCCCATTTCTGAAAATACAGGAATCGGTTCTGGACGCTGATTCGCCATATCGAACAATGCTTTGCCGCCAGCAAAAGAACCGGTGAAACCAACGGCTTTGGTTACTGGGTGCATTACCAAAGCTTTTCCGATTTCAAAACCATTGCCACCATCTACGTGTGCAAAAGTGCCTTCTGGCATTCCAGTACGTTCAACGGCACGCAAAACCGCATCGGCAATCATCGCTGAAGTACGTGCGTGCGCTGGGTGACCTTTTAAAACTACTGGACAACCAGCAGCTAAAGCCGAAGCCGTGTCGCCACCAGCAGTTGAATAAGCATAAGGGAAATTACTTGCACCAAAAACCACCACAACGCCCAATGGCACAGACATTTTACGAATATCTACTTTTGGCAAAGGTTTGCGGTCTGGTTGAGCCGTGTCAATACGAGCTTCTACCCAAGAACCTTCTTCCAAAAGGTCAGCAAACATTTTTAATTGAAAAATTGTACGTCCACGTTCGCCCAATAAGCGAGCTTCAGGAAGATTGGTTTCTTCCATCGTGGTGTGAATGAGCTCCATGCCCAACGCTTCAATTTCTTCGGCGATGGCTCTTAAAAAAACAGCTTTTTGTTTTCCAGAAACCTTACGGTATTGTTTAAACGCTTCAGCAGATTGAAGCATAATTTTGTTGATATTATCCATGTGATTGATTTCAGCACTTTAATCAATGTGCTACGTATTTTAATAAGGGAAATTAAGAGGTAAATTACTTATTGAACAACAACTAAAATCAATAAATTATTATTTTATGAATTTATAAAGATAAGGCGCTTTATGTGCCGCACCAGTAAATTTCTTTTCTACTCGTTCTAAAATGCCCATCGACAATATTTTTCTTTGAAAATTATCTCTTCTTAAAGGTTTATCCAAAATGGTTTCGTATAACATTTGGAGCTCTTTCATGGTAAACGTATCAGGCAACAAATTAAGTCCAATCAATTTATCATCTAACATAAATCGAAGTGTTTCCAGAGCCTTTAAAGTAATTTCAGCATGATCAAAAGCCAAGTTTGGTAATTGATGAATATCGTGCCATTCGCAAGCTTCGTCATATATACCAATTTTAGTATTTACTTTCGAAAAATCTACCAAGGCATAATAGCCAACTGAAACGAATCTTTCAAAAACCCAACTTTTTTCATCAATCTCAAAGTTATTTGCCAATAATACTTTCTTGAGCGTTTCTCCCGTTGAGCGATTCGCTTTACCAAAAATGTAAAATTGCTCAAGATAAATATCTGTTACGCCTGTTCTTTCTTCTAAAATCCTTTGTGCTGCTGCTTCAATATCTTCATCTTTCATGACATACCCACCCGGCAACGACCACAAGTCTAAATTCTTTACTTTAGGGAATAATACTTTTAATTGCTCGCCATGAAACCCAAAAATTACACAGTCAACGGATAAATGTGGGATGAATTTCCCTTCGTCAATAATTATTTTTTCGGACTCCATAATCTTCCTTTTAGATTCAACATTTTACAAAAATAGTACAAATACTTGGCGGATTCAAGAAAATGAATTATCATTGTTCCATCATGAAACAATGATAAGACTTAATCAATTAATTATTTGATTTTTTACTCATATTTAAAGTAAAAATTAAATAATGGCATTCATTTTCAATCATTTAATTTATTATCTATTTCAAAACAATCATTCAAGATGAACAAAAAACATTACCAATTTCCCAGCTTGATGAATACCCTTTTCTTGATATTGGGTATTTTTTTATTGAGTTCAAGGGTACTTATTGGGCAAACGAATGCGCCAAGGGTATTGGTCTTTAGTAAAACAGCTAGTTTCCGTCATCAATCTATTGAAGCTGGACAAGCTGCTTTCCAAAAAATGGCAAAGGAAAAAGGCTTTACGGTTGACTTAACAGAGGATGCGACAGCTTTTAATGCACTCAACCTGAAACGCTATAATGCAGTGGTATTTTTAAATACAACGGGTGATGTGTTGAATCCTGAACAACAAGTAGAGTTTGAGCGCTATATCCAAGCAGGTGGTGGTTACTTAGGGATTCACGCTGCGACGGATACAGAATACGATTGGCCTTGGTATGGTCGTTTGGCGGGTGCATACTTTTTAGATCATCCAAGCACACCAAGTAATGTGCAAAAAGGCAAATTCTTTGTTTCATTGAAAAATCACTGGGCAACTAAAATGTTACCTGATGAATTTGAGCGTGAAGATGAATTTTATAGTTTCCAGAAAATTGACCCAACCATTAATGTTTTGGTGAAAATTGATGAGAAAACGTATCAAGGAGGACATAATGGTGATAATCACCCAATTAGTTGGTACCATGAATTTGATGGCGGTCGCTCGTTTTATACAGCGATGGGTCATACTGACCAAACGTTTTCTGAACCACTTTTCTTAGGACATCTTTGGGCTGGTTTGAATTATGTAATCGGTGGCGATGCACCAAAACCTTTAGATTATGCAAAGGCTCGTCCAGAAGAAAACCGTTTTTCAAAAGTGGTTTTAGAAGAGAAATTGAGCGAACCAATGGAATTGAGCGTATTGAACGATGGTCGTATATTATTTATCGAACGTCGTGGAGATGTTCGTATTTATAATACTAAAACTAAACAGTTGAAAACGATTGCTTCCATTCCAGTAAGTACAAAATATAAAGACAAAGAAGGTAAAATTTCAGAAGCGGAAGATGGTTTATTGGGCTTGAGTAAAGACCCTAATTTCGCTCAAAATCACTGGATTTATTTATATTATTCTCCAGTTGGCGACGAAGCAAAAAATATCCTGACACGTTATGAATTGCGTGGTGATGAATTGGTATTAGATTCTAAAAAAGTATTGTTAGAGATTCCGACGCAAAGAGAGCAATGTTGCCATACTGGTGGTTCTATCGCTTGGGATAAAATGGGCAACCTTTTCCTTTCAACAGGTGATAATACAAATCCACACGGTTCAAGCGGTTATAGTCCAAGTGATGAACGTCCAGACCGTAGTCCTTGGGATGCTCAAAAATCTTCTGCTAATACCAACGATTTAAGAGGTAAAATCATCAGAATTAAACCTACTCCTGATGGTTCTTATACCATTCCAGAAGGAAATTTATTTGCAAAAGGAACACCAAATACTCGCCCTGAAATTTATACAATGGGTCACCGTAACCCTTTCCGTATTTCAGTTGATCAGAAAAATGGTAATCTTTATTGGGGAGAAGTTGGTCCAGATGCTAACAAACCAGCAGCTGACCGTGGACCAGCAGGACATGACGAAGTAGGACAAGCACGCAAAGCAGGAAATTATGGTTGGCCACATTTTGTAGGTGATAATAAGGCTTATAATAAATTTGATTTTGTGAATAACAAATCATTAGAATTGTGGGATGCCAATGCACCAACGAATACTTCTCCAAACAATACAGGCTTGAAATTATTACCGCCTTCACAAAAAGCATTTATTTGGTATCCTTATGCAGAATCTCCAGAATTCCCATTAGTAGGTAGTGGCGGTAGAAATGCAATGGCTGGTCCAGTTTTCTACAGTGATGCTTTCAAAAATGCAAACCATGCTTTCCCGAAATATTATGATGGAAAAGTATTGATTTACGAATGGATGCGTGGTTGGATTATGGCAGTCACTTTGGATAAAGAAGGCAATTATGTTTCGATGGAACGCTTTATGCCAAGTTATAAATTCAGTAATCCGATGGATATGGAATTTGCTGAAAATGGAGATTTATATATGCTAGAGTACGGTTCTGGTTGGTTTACTGCCAATGATGATGCACGTTTGATTCGCATCGAATACAATGGCGGAAATCGTAAGCCAATTGTACAAATTGCGGCAGATAAAATGGGTGGAGCCATTCCTTTTAAAGTAGCATTGAGTGCAAAAGGAACAGTAGATGCAGATGGTGACATCTTGAAATATTCTTGGAAAATCACCGATAAGAAAGGTTTTGTAAAAGTAATCAATACGCCAGAAGCTAGTTTGACTTTAACAAAAGCGGGAGTTTATAAGGCTACTTTAACGGTTTCAGATGGAAAAGGTGAAAGTAATAGCCAATCGATGGAATTGACGGCAGGAAACGAACCTCCAACGTTAGCTTTTGATTTACCGAAAAGTAACAAAACTTTTTACTTCCCAAATAAACCATTCGATTATGAAGTAAAAGTAAACGATAGAGAAGACGGAAGCTTGGCTAATGGAAAAATCAAACCTGAGCAAGTAGCAGTAAGTATTGATTATTTAGCGGAAGGTTTTGATAAAATTGCTATCGCACAAGGACACCGTTCAGCAGATGCTTCGGCAAGTTTTGCTTCAGGTAAAAAATTGATGGAAGCGAGCGACTGTAAGGCTTGTCACAGTGTTGATAAAAAATCAGTTGGCCCGATGTACAAAGAAGTTGCTGCGAAATACAAAAATGATGGTGGCGCTTTAGAAAGATTGACGAAGAAAGTAATCTCTGGCGGAAGTGGCGTTTGGGGAGAAGTGCCAATGAGTGGTCACCCACAACTTTCAGCTTCGGATGCTTCGGATATGGTGAAGTATATTTTGAGCTTGTCACAAGAAAAAGCAAAAGTAAATTCTTTACCAGTAAAAGGAACTTACACAGCGAAATTACCAGCGAATGACAAAGGACAAGGTGTGTATATTTTACGTGCTTCTTACCAAGATCAAGGCTCAAAAGGAATTCCTTCTTTAGCTTCTGAAAAAACTTATACTTTGCGTAATGCGAAAATGAGTCCTCATAAATTTGATAAATATGAATCTGTTTCAAAAATGTCATTTGGAGGAAATGAATTAGCAATTCCTGCTAAATCTGGTTCTTATGTTTCACTCTCACAAATTGATTTAGGTGAAATCAAACAAATTTCATTCTTAGCCATTACACCAAAACCGCAGTTAAATGCACAAGGTGGAGTTATTGAAATTCGTATTGATTCGCCAACGGGTAAAGTAATTGGCGCATCTCCTTTCCTTGCACCAACAGAAGAAATGAGTTTTGCAGGAAAACCCGTTGCCATTACGGTTACGCCAACGGAAGGAACACATGATTTATATGTAGTTTTCCAAAATCCAAAAGCAGAAGGTCAATCTTTAATGGTAGTGATGGGCGTAGAGTTTAAATCAGAAATTGGTGATTCAGCTCCAACAGCCGTTGCAACACCTGAAGTCAAAACAGATTTGAATATTTATGCAGGTAAATATAAAATGACAGGCTTACCATTTGAATCTATTTCAATCTCTGTAAAAGACGGAAAATTGATAATTGATGCTGGTGGAAATGTAGGAGAATTAACCGCTACCGATACTGCTGACAAATTTGATGCTGGTGGAAAAGGGACTGTTAGTTTTGTGAAAGATGATTCTGGAAATGTTTCTAAAATGAAATTAGAAGCAATGGGAATGGCTTTTGATGGTAAAAAAGAATAAGTATTAAAACATGAGGGCAACAAGGTGAAAACTTTGTTGCCCTTTTTATAATCTTTCAAAACCAATGGAAAACTTAGCACAAAATCATACAAGTCGTCGTGAGTTTATGGGTCAATTGGGCTTATTAACTGCGGCGAGTTTTCTTCCAACAACCATTTTTGGTGCAGCCAAACCACATTTTGAAATCTCTTTGGCTGAATTCTCTTTGGCAGGTTCATTGTTCAGTGGGAAATTGAAAAACATGGATTTTCCAGCCAAAGCTAAAAATGATTTTGGTATCAATGCAGTTGAATATGTTTCGATGTTTTGGGCCGACAAAGCCAAAGACCAAGCGTATTTGAATGAACTGAAACAAAGAACTACCGATTTAGGTGTTCGGAATGTCTTAATTATGGTGGATGCCGAAGGCGATTTAGGAGCAAGCGATGCTTCGCTTCGTCAGAAAGCTGTTGAAAATCATTATAAATGGGTGGATGCGGCTAAATTTTTGGGTTGTCATTCTATCCGTGTAAATATGGATGGCGACGGCACACCTGAAGAAATCATGAAAGCAGGCGTAGATGGTTATGGAAAATTGGTAGAGTACGGTCAAAAAGCGGGTATTGGCGTAATTATCGAAAATCATATTACTATTTCTACCAATCCAGATTGGTTGGTGGCTTTATTGAAACAAGTAAATAACCCTTATGCAGGTTGTTTACCTGATTTTGGCAATTTTATACAAAGAGAAAAGCCTAAAGCCATGACGATGGAAGGGTTTAGAGATGCTAAAGTTATTCATGAATACGATAAATATGATGGTGTAAAAAAACTCATGCCTTTTGCCAAAGGAGTAAGTGCTAAAACCCATTTTTTTGATGAAAACGGAGCTTGTACAGATACAGATTTTGACAAAATGATGCCTATTGTAAACAAAGGTTTGAGCAAAAACTTTAAAGGATTTGTTGGCATTGAATACGAAGGAGGCTTTATGAAAATGATGGGTGCGAAAGAGAATTATCTGGATGAAGATGCTGGCATCCGAGCAACAAAGGCTTTATTAGAAAAAGCAAGAATATAAAATTAGATTACTGAGTACAACAAATAAGCTCTGAGCCTCTCGGAACATACTAAAAGAATCAACAAACACTCTTTTAGTATATCCCGAGAGGCTTTTTTGCGGAAAATTGCGGTATTTAGTATCAACGGAGATACTAAAAGAATATCAAGAGATACTTTTTTGCGGTATTTTGCGTGAAAAAGATTCAACAGAGATACTCAAAGTATCATTTTGGGCTCAAAACCCGCAAAATACCGCAAAAAAACTGCATACTTACATCGGCAATATTTTCAAAAAAATTAAAGCTCATTGCTCAAAGCTCAAAGCTCACAAGCAATTCCTTACTATCTTTGAAAAAACAAACCTTTGCCATTCATGCAGACACTCCAACAATTGTACTCAGGAGAACTATTAGGAACAACCCGCTTAAAATTATCTTGTGGCTTAAAAAGCTTTCCCAAAGAGATTTATACATTAGCTGATACTTTAGAAATTTTAGATTTATCAGGTAATGAACTTTCAGCCTTACCTGATGATTTTGCTCAACTAAAAAAGCTAAAAATTGCCTTCTTTTCTGATAATCTATTCACTGAATTTCCAGCAGTTTTGGGCGAATGCCAAAACCTTGAAATGATTGGTTTTAAAGCCAATCAGATTCAAAGTCTTCCCGAAAATGCTATTCCATATAATACTCGTTGGTTAATTCTGACAAACAATGCTATCGAAAGTATTCCTGCTTCAATCGGTAAATGTAGCCGAATGCAAAAGTTGATGTTGGCAGGCAATCGACTAAAAGCTTTACCCAAAGAATTATCAGCTTGCAAAAACTTGCAATTACTTCGTATTTCAGCCAATCAGATTGAAGTATTTCCCGAAGAATTGCTTTCCTTTCCTCAACTTTCTTGGTTGGCTTTTGCAGGAAATCCTTTCTCAGAAAGTACAGAAGAACAAATAGCCTTAGAAGAAATTTCTTGGCATGAATTGGAGATAAAAGAACAATTAGGCGAAGGAGCTTCGGGAAATATTGCTAAAGCCGAATGGACAATTCGAAATAAAACCATTGCCGTAAAAGTATATAAAGGAGAAGTAACAAGCGACGGTTTACCAACTGATGAAATGAATGCCTGTATTTCGGCAGGAACACATCCGAATTTGGTAACAGTATTGGGCAAAATCAAAGAGCATCCAGCCGATAAACATGGTTTATTGATGGAATTGATTCCTGCTAATTTTAGAAATTTGGGTGGTCCGCCAAGTTTTGAAACTTGTACCAGAGATACTTATCCGCCCGAAACGGTTTTTACTTTAGCAGAAGTGATAAAAATTTCAGCTTCAATTGCCAGCGTTGGCGCACATTTACATGCTTTGGGTGTTTCTCATGGCGACCTTTACGCCCATAATACTTTGGTGGACGAAGAAGCCAATACTTTATTTGGCGATTTTGGGGCAGGAAGTACTTATCATGTGCATTCAAGTAAAGCAGCAGCCGTTCAGCGCTTGGAAGTGAGGGCTTTTGCTTGTTTGTTGGATGATTTATTAAGATATATTCAATCTAGCGAGGCAGAAAATGCGTCAGTACTTATACTTCAAGATTTAGTAAAAAGTTGTATGAACGAAGTAGTTTTGGCTCGCCCAAGCTTTGAAGAAATTTATCAGCGTATTACTTCCTTGAGGTAGTTTTTTGTATTTTTAGAAGAGATTACCTTCAACTATTTTATCAAATCAATAGGAGTGAACCTAAGTCTACTCCTATTGATTTTTTTTTAGATTAGTTTTGTCAACTTTTCAAAAGCTGACAAAACTAATCTAACAGCTAATAAACCTTTCATCATCAACATTCATGAAACAAACGCTTACATTATTTCTTTTACTATTTAACCTAAATCTATTCGCACAAAAACTTGAAGGCTCTATCACCAACACCAACAGAAATCCTATCGAAGGAGGTTTTGTCTTAAACAAACGAATTGACAAACATTCGCATTCCAACAAATTAGGATATTTTGTATTGGATAAAGTCAGTAAAGGCGATACCTTAGAAATCTCTTGCATGGGTTTTAAAACTCAAAAAGTTGTCTATCGCCCAGAGCAAAAATTCTTACAAATCGTTTTGGAAGAAAGTGTATTTCAGTTGAACGAAGTAACGATTAGCCCTGAAGTAAATGCCCAAAGTATCATTTCAAAAATTGATTTAAAGACTTATCCAGTCAATTCTTCCCAAGAAATTTTACGAAAAGTACCGGGTTTGTTCATTGGTCAACACGCTGGTGGTGGTAAGGCAGAGCAGCTATTTCTGCGTGGTTTTGATTTAGACCACGGTACAGACATTAACATTTCTGTTGATGGAATGCCCGTAAATATGGTTTCGCACGCACACGGACAAGGTTATGCGGATTTACATTTTTTGATTCCAGAAACCATTGAGAAAATTGATTATGGAAAAGGGTCGTACTTCGCTAATAAAGGCAATTTAACAACGGCTGGTTACGTAGAGTTTCAAACCAAAGAGCGAATTAAGGAAAGTCAAGTTTCGGTAAATGCTGGAATGTTCAATACTTTTAGGACGATGGCTTTGGTGAATTTATTAGGACAACAAGAAAAACAATCAGCTTATGTCGCCAGTGAATATTTGTATTCCGACGGCCCATTTATTTCTCCACAGAAGTTTAATCGCTTGAATTTGATGGGCAAATATGCTTTGGAATTGCCCAATCAAAACAAAATCAACTTTTCGGTTTCGCATTTTAGTAGTAAATGGAATGCTTCGGGACAAGTACCACAGCGTGCCATTGACGAAGGTTTGATTACTCGTTTCGGGGCAATCGACGATAAAGAAGGCGGAAATACGAGCAGAACGAATGTAAATTTTCAACATACAAAAAAGGTCGGCGAATCACTTTTGATTAAAAACACGGCTTATTACAGTCATTACAATTTTGAACTATATTCCAACTTTACTTTTTTCTTGAACGATTCCACCAATGGCGACCAAATCAAGCAAAAGGAATCCAGAGATATTTTGGGTATGCAATCTGAAATCCACAAATATTACACACTTCCTTCGGGAAATCTCTCTTGGCAGTCGGGTGTAGGTTTTAGATACGATGCAGTAAATGATATTGAGCTTTCGCATACACTCAACCGTACAAAGATTTTGGAAAGGCTCAAATTTGGAAATGTTAAAGAAACCAATGCTTTTGGCTTTACGGGCATTGAATATCATCGTGGCAATTGGCTAATTAATCCGGCTTTGAGATTAGATTATTTCAACTTCAATTATCTTGATAAACTCAATAACAATCAGGTACAATCGGTAGCGAAAGTAATTGCCAGTCCGAAACTAAATATCATTTATAATCCCGATCACGATATTCAATTGTTCTTTAAAGCAGGCAAAGGCTTTCACTCAAACGATACTCGTGTCAGTAGTTTAGCCAGCAATAGCAAAGCAATATTGCCAGTCGCTTATGGTGCAGATTTAGGTATGATTTGGAAACCACAATCACGTTTGATTCTGAATATGGCATTGTGGTACTTGCATCTCGACCAAGAATTTGTCTATGTTGGCGACGAAGCCGTGATTGAAGCCAGTGGAAAATCAGTAAGAAAAGGCTTGGACTTAGGCGTTCGTTATCAAATCAATAATTGGCTATTTTTCAATGCCGACATGACCAATACTTTGGCACGAAGTATCGACGAACCCGAAGGAGCAAATTATATTCCACTCGCTCCAGATTTTACTTTAACAGGTGGTTTGAGCGTAACACATCCATCTGGTTTTTCGGGCGGTTTAAGAGTAAGGCATTTAGGAAATCGTGCAGCGAATGAAGATTATTCTATCGTTGCCAAAGGTTATACTGTTACCGATGCCAACGTAAACTATAAATTCAAGAAAGTAAATTTTGGCTTAATTGCCGAAAACCTTTTCAATGTAAAATGGAACGAAACGCAATTCGCCACGGAATCCAGATTACAGAATGAAGTAAATCCTGTAGAAGAAATTCACTTTACTCCTGGTTTTCCATTCTTCTTGAAAGCTACAGTTGGGGTTAGTTTCTAATTCTTTTTCAAAAAGCTTATTTGAGGTACTTTTTCATGTGAAAAATCATGAAGAAGTACCTTTCTTATTTTCTGTACGCTATTCGAGTTAATTTTAAAGTAGGTATAGATAAAATGTATGAATTGTAAAAGGCTATAATTCTATACTTTTACTTGCTATAATTCGGTAGCCACAATTTCAGCAACAAATGAAAAAATATCGACCACTCTTCAAAAAGTTTTTATTGATTATTTATTGCCTAATCGCTTGTCGTTCAGTCAATTTTGCACAAGTTGCTACAACAGATTTGTACTTACAAACGAGCGAAGTAAACAATGTAATGACGCAATATTATGCCGACAAAGGAATATTGACAAGATTTTACTTTGTTGAACATTCGCCAGAAAGACGAGAACGTATGAAAAAGTTGATTCTCGACTATCAAAATCAATTAACAAAACTCAATTTTAATCAGTTAAACATTGGTGCAAAAGTGGATTATACACTTTTCAAAAGAAATTTAAGCGAAGAACTATATCAATTCACAATAGAAGAAAAAGAGTATGATGCCATCAAAAAATGGTTTCCTTTTGCCGATAGTTTATATACTGTAGAGAAAATAAGAAGAAGAGGAACGCCATTGGATGCCCCAAAATGGGCATTTCAGTTTAATGAAATGGCAAAACAAATTATTTCACTCAATACTAAATTAAGTAAAGACAGTACCATTACCGAAAATTTAGGCAAACGTGGTGCAAATCTTTCTAGGAGTTTGCAAAAAGCCATTAAATCAGTTTATGGTTTTTATAATGGTTATGACCCTCTTTTTACTTGGTGGATGCCACAGCCTTACAATCGTTTGGATTCTTTGTTGAAAGTATATGCCAATAATTTTCAAGGAAAAGGCAAAAATCTTTCTACTCAGAAACCAGATGCCAGTGGAATTGTTGGCAACCCAATTGGGAAAGAAGAAATTATGCGTCGTTTGCAAATCGAAATGATTCCTTACACACCCGAAGAGTTGGTTGATATTGCCAATAAAGAATTCGCTTGGTGCGATGCTGAAATGTTAAAGGCAAGTAAAGAATTAGGCTTTGGAGATAACTGGAAGGCAGCACTTGAATACGTTAAAACCAAATATGTAGAGCCTTCGAAACAACCGCAGGAAATGATGAGGCTTTACAATGAGTCTGTTGATTTTCTCAAGAAAAATCAATTGATAACGATTCCCGCTTTGGCAGAAGAAGGTTGGCGAATGAGTATGATGTCGCCAGAAAGACAATTGGTTAATCCTTTTTTCTTGGGCGGAGAAGAATTTATCATTTCGTACCCAACCAATACCATGACGGAAGACCAAAAATTGATGAGTATGCGGGGAAATAATCCGCATTTTTCAAGAGCGACCGTTCACCATGAATTAATTGCGGGGCATTCTTTACAGTATTTTATGCTGAATAGAAATAAGGTTTATCGTCAGTTCGATACGCCATTTTGGATGGAAGGTTGGGCACTGTATTGGGAATTGTTATTGTATGATATGAATTTCCCAAAATCGCCAGAAGATAAAATTGGAATGCTTTTTTGGCGTATGCACCGTTGTGCTAGAATTATTTTCTCACTCAATTATCATACAAAAAACTGGACACCACAGCAATGTATAGATTTCTTAATCGACCGAGTTGGGCATGAAAAAGCCAATGCCGAAGGCGAAGTAAGGCGTTCGTTTGTGGGCGGTTATGACCCACTTTATCAAATTGCATACATGATTGGCGGGTTACAATTTAGGGCATTAAAAAATGAATTGGTGGATACTGGAAAAATGTCCTACAAACAATTTCATGATGGTGTGATGCAAGAAAACTCTTTACCGATTGAGATGATTAGAGCCATTCTGACGAAGCAATCTTTAGAAAAAGACTTCAAAACAAATTGGCGTTTTTACAAATTCAAATAAGCAATAAATTATTCAAGATATGAAAAGTGTAGTAGTTATAGGTGGTGGAATTATTGGACTAAGTACCGCATATTATTTACAAAAAGCTGGTAATCAGGTAACAGTAATCGACAAAGGCGATTTTTCGGATAACTGTTCCTACGGAAATGCGGGCTATGTTTGTCCGAGTCACTTTATTCCTTTGGCAGCACCGGGCATTATTTGGCAAGGTTTGAAATGGATGTTAAATCCTAAAAGTCCATTTTATGTAAAACCGTCTTTGAATCCTGCTTTATTTGATTGGGGTTTAAAATTCATGAAAAGTGCTACCGAAAAAAATGTAGCCAATTCAGCCATTCCATTAAGAGATATTTCACTACTCAGTCAGCATGAATTTGCTGAATGGGCTTGTTTACCACATTTCGATTTCGCCTACGAACACAAAGGAATGCTAGAAGTATTTCAGACGGAAGCCGTACAAGCACATGCACATCATACTGTAGAAAAGGCTCAAGAATTAGGGTTAGACGTTACTTTATTGAATTATGATGAACTGCAAGCCTTAGAGCCTCAAACAAAAATTAACGGACTGGGTGCTTTATTCTTTAAATGTGACGCACATCTTTATCCAGACAAATTGATGCGAGTATTATTGAAAGACCTCGCAAGCAAAGCTGTTATACTGAAAGCCAATGAGGAAGTAATTCGTTTTGAAAAAAGTAATGGAAAAATCACGAAAGTAATTACGCCAAAACAAGCTTATGAAGCCGATGATTTTGTGATTGCTACGGGTTCATGGAGTAGAGAATTGGCAGAAATGGTGGCGGTAAATTTACCTCTAATGCCGGGAAGAGGATATTCTGTTACTTTAGAGGATTCGCCTTATCAAGTCAATCATCCTATTATTTTGGCGGAAGGAAGAGTAGCCGTAACGCCAATGGATGGCAATAAAATTCGCTTTGGCGGTACGATGGAAGTGGTTTCTACCAAAACGCCACCACAATATCACCGAGTAGAAGGCATTTTAAAATCGGTGAAAGACTTTTTCCCTGAGTTTGATATTCAGCAACCAAGTAATGATAAAATTTGGTACGGTTATCGTCCATGCTCTGCCGATGGCTTACCTTATATTGGCAAAACGAAGCAACATAAAAACGTTGTGATTGCCACTGGACACTCGATGATGGGCTTAAGTCTTGGTCCTGCAACAGGTAAATTAGTAGCTGAATTGGTGAACGAACAGCCGACAAGTATCGACATAAAGGCTTTTGATGTAGAACGTTTTGGTTAAGATAATTGGAAATTATTTGTATTTTTGAGGAGAACCTAAATCTTTCAGCAACTTAAAAGTTGTTATCTTACAATGAATACAAACGCTCCTTTAAGTACTTATTTCGACCAAATCAATAAAAATGTTTGTAAAAATGTAGCTTTTTCGGAAGAAGAACTACGCATTTTTAACGAACATCTTCAATACAAAACCATCAAGAAAAAGACCTTTTTATTACAAGAAGGTGAAATTTGTAATTTCGAAGCATTCGTCATCAAAGGTTGTATGCGAAAGTATTATATCGATAAAAATGGCTTTGAAGTAGTCTTACAATTTGCCATTGAAGATTGGTGGGTAAGTGACATTGCCAGTTTCCACGAACAAAAACCTTCTAATTTATTTATTGAGGCTTTAGAAGACTGTGAGATTTTTGTGTTAACGCCTGAAAAAAAAGAAGCTTTATTAGCCAAAGCGCCCAAATTTGAAAGACAATTTAGGTTACTTGTTCAGAAAAATTTATCGGCAACACAAAGTAGGTTGATTAATTCTATCGCTCAGACTGCCCATGAACGATACGCTGATTTTTTGAAAAAATATCCAAAAATTCCGCAAAGAGTCGCACAACATTACATTGCTTCATACCTTGGTATTTCAGCAGAATTCCTCAGTAAAGTAAGAGCTAAAATGGCGAAAGAGAAATAATTAAAAAGCGGTTGAGAAACATTTCTCAACCGCTTTTTATTAATTAATATCCAGCATTCTGAACTAAATATCCTGGAATATTAGAAGCTCCGTCAATCGCTGTTTGTGGAATTGGGAAGATTCTTTTGTTTTTATCAGTATTTGATTTTTCCGTCCATTTATCTTCGAATTTTCCAAAACGAATCATGTCTGTACGACGAAGCATTTCCCAATAAAATTCAAATCCTCTTTCACGATACAATAAATCTAAAGACATAGTCGTCAAAGCTGGTGCTGGTGCGCTGTAAGTTCTTGCAGCTCTTACAGTATTTACATCTGCTAAAGCACTCGCAACATCATTACTTCTACGCAATTTTGCTTCGGCTCTCATCAAGTAAACATCTGCCAAACGCAAGATTACGATGTCAGCTTCACCAAAGTTTCTACCACTTACCGATTTTTTACTGAATTCATATTTTTCTACTCTGTAACCAGTATTATAATTACTTCCTGCTACTGTAAAATCAATTTGTTCTGTAAAGTCAACGGCTAATGTTGGTTTGTTTCTTGTATCATAAACCAATTTACCCACTTTCATTTTTCCATCAGCACATTTCAAGAAAACACCATTTCTACGAATCAATCCATATTGTTGTCCTCTTAAAATACCACGGTTGATATTAAAGTTTTCAGCAGCCACACATGAATCCGCAGGATTTGAATAAATAGAAAGGTTCTCTCTGTAAAATCTTGGGTCAACTTTCGGGTCTTGTGAACCATAAGCATTTACCCAAGTACGGTAGAAATCAGAAGTAATCGCTGGACCATCTGTACCGTTTGCATTTGGATACGCTGGCAATGGAAACTGATCACCCGAAAGCGAGAAGTACGCCAAACGGTTATGTCCATTCAATTCAGCACGTTGATCTACCGCAAAAACTAATTCTTTGTTAGTATGATTATCCGAATTGAAAATAGAGAAATAATCTCTCGCTAATTGGTATTGACCAGAAGCAATAATTTTATCAGTATATTCAATTACTTTGTCTAAATCTTCATTTTTGAAAGTAACAGCAGTTGCGTAAGGGTCACGATATACACCAGCATTTAAATATAATCTTGCTAATAATCCCCAAACAGCTCCTTTTGTTAATCTTCCAGGACCAACATTGGTTTCTAAATTTGGTTCAACAGCCAATAATTCACTTTTGATGTATTCAACGGCTTTGTCGCCTCTCAAAATAGTTGAGTTTTCACCGATGTCATTTTTCACGAAAACTAAACCGAAAAGGTCTAAAGTCAACATCGAATAATAGGCTCTCATCCCTCTTGCTTCTGCTAAATAGGTTTTAGCTATTGGGTCTTTAGAATTTGGCAAAGTATTGATAGCCGTGATAGCTCTTGACATTCCTTGCAAAATAAAATTCCAAGTATTTCTTAAATTCGGGTCAGTACTTGTTTGTGTATGTGCGTGCAAAGCCAAGTAAATACCATTATCGCCCCAGTCGGTTCCGCCACGGTAAGGTAAAATTGCTTCATCCGTAGAGATTTCCTGAATAGCAAAGTAATTGGTATGTAAAAAAATATCTGGAAGCCTTGCATAAACAGGCGCCATAATTCCGTCGGCAGCTTGTTTTTCAGAAAGGTTTGAAATGAAAGATTCATCCAATACTACTTCTTCAAGATTGGTACAACTTTCAATGGATAATATGCCCATTAGAGCGAATAAAACATATATTTTCTTTTTCATGATTTCGATGATTTGTAATTTGAAAATTTGGTAATTTGAAGATTTGAAAATGATTTTTTCTCAATCATCGCATCAACCAAAGATTGAACAGATAACGGTTAACTGCTTTCAGATAACAGTACTGTCAATTAAAATGAAATATTTAAGCCAAAAATGACAGACCTAGCTTTTGGATAACTTAGGTAATCAATTCCGTAAGAAGTAATACCGTTAACTGTTCTATCCGTATTTACTTCCGGATCAAAACCATCGTATTTTGTAAATACAGCAAGGTTTTGTCCTGTTACAGAAAGTCTCAAAGTAGAAACCCATTTGCTGATTCCTAAAGCTTTAGTATTTACATTATAACCTAAAGTCAAGTTATTCAAACGTAAGAAAGCGCCATCTTTCAAATATCTTGTCGATACTGGAGCGGAGTTATTCACTGATTCGTTTGTTGAAGCAATGGCTTCTGCCGTTGTATTGATACCTTTTGATAATCTTAATTTATAGAAGTTTGCGTTGGCGGTATTGTCATAAATTTTGTTACCCGAAACTCCGTTGAAATTGATTGACAAATCAAATCCTTTATAGTTTGCACGACCAAAGAAGTTAAATTGTTTCGTTGGTAAAGCACTTCCTGCAGCGATACGGTCTTTGTCCGTTACAATTCCATCGCCATCTACATCACGGAAAGTACTGATTCCTTTGTCGTCAAATCCTGTGAATTCTTTCAAGAAGAAAGTTCCAATTGGCTGACCGCTTACATAACCGTTGATTGTTGCTGAAGTCAAACCAGAACCTGAAGCAGAACCTGAAGGAATTACTGAGTAAGGAGAATTTTTAACAACATTATCAATAAAAGTAACGTTTCCACCTAATTCATAAGTAAAGCCTTCTGTAGCAGTATGACGATAGTTTAGTTCTAATTCTAAACCTTTGTTGGTAATCGTCATATCTTTTACATTTGTCCAGAAAGTACCTGCTGGCTGCACTGGATCGGCTGGAATTACTTCTAATAAAATATCGCCAGATACTTTATTGAAGACATCAATTGTACCTGTTAAAGCGCCATTCAAGAAACCAAAGTCAATCCCTAAATCTGTTTGTGTTGATTGTTCCCACTGAATATTCGGGTTTGCCAATCTTGTATAAGAAGTACCTGCTGGAAATGCACCAGTTTCAGATAATGGATAAGAAGTTCCTGCTGAAACAACAGAAGTAAATCTTGCTTGTGTGATTTTTGAAGGAATTTCTTGGTTACCAGTACGTCCCCAACCTGCTCTTACTTTCAAATTACTCAAAGCAGACCCTTTCAAGAATTCTTCTTCAGAGATTCTCCAACCTGCCGAGAAAGAAGGGAAAACGCCATATTTATTGTTTGCTCCAAACTTTGAAGAACCATCAACTCTTAAAGTTGCTGTTAATAAATACTTGTCATTGAACTGATAATTTACTCTTGAGAAAAACGATTGTAATTCATCGTTTGTAGCATAGCCTGTTGGCTTATTGTTTGCCAAAGTAAGTTCTTGTCCTAAACCAGGATTATAAATTGGTTCAATATCAGAAATCGGGAATTTATTGATACTGTATGAACGTCCACGGAACATGAATTTCTGATACGAATGTCCCACTAAAGCAGAAAAACTATGTTCTTTGATTGCTTTTGTATAAGTCAAATAGTTTTCAATCAAGCGGTTAGTATTTGTAATATTGATTGTTTCTAAACGACCATCTTGCAAAGGCACTGCATTTGCCAACGATTGTAAATCACGAGTAGAGCTTGAATTATCAATCCCGAAATTCAATTTATAGACTAAACCATCAATGATTTTGATAGAAGGAGAAATGTTTCCGATGATACGAGTAATAGAAGTAGCATCTTTTTCCAATTTCATCGTCGTCAATGGATTTACACCATTTACATACGAGTACGGTTGTCCTTTATCGTCATAAGCAGGATAAGTAGGGTTTGTAGAAATCGCTGCTCCGATAATCCCTGTAATTGGCGGTCGTTCATTATACGTATTCGTTGCATTCAAATTCACATCGACAGTCACACGGTCTTCCAATAATTTTTGGGTTACGTTAATACGACCCGTGTAACGGTCTAATTGGTTATTTTTCAGAATACCTTCTTGGTTTTGAATTCCGAAAGAAGCATAATAGGTCAATTTTTCAGCACCACCACCTAATGAAATATTATGGTTTTTAGTAAGTGCTGTTCTTGAAATTTCTTTCTGCCAATCGGTTGAAGCCTTCAAATCTTCCAAAACGCCTCCTAATGCTGGTACTTGTTTACGGTATTCATCAGCCGAGAAAATAGGCAGAGCTCTCGCCATTGTTGAGAAACCATAACTTGTAGAATAATTGAAAGAAGAAAAACCTGTTTTCCCTTTTTTAGTCGTGATTAAAATAACCCCGTTAGCTCCTCTTGAACCATAAATTGCTGTTGCCGAAGCATCTTTCAATACATCAATTGATTCAATATCTTGTGGATTCAAAAAGTTCAGCGGATTCGTTGCTCCACCGCTACTTGAATTATCTAAAGCCAAACCATCTACTACAAAAAGTGGCGTACTTCCTGTTCTTACTCCGCCTGGTCCACGTACGCTAATATTCTGAACACCACCTGGTTCTCCACTTGCTGAAGTAACATTTACACCCGATACTTTACCTTGTAAAAGTTGTTCTGGCGAGTTGATAATCCCTTGGTTGAATTCCGCAGGTTTCAATGATTTTACCGAACCTGTAATATCTTTTTTCGTTGAACTTCCGTAACCAACTACTACTACTTGCTCTAAGTCTGAAGCACTTGATACAAGCGCTACTTCTATCGTACTTTTTCCTGCAATCGCAATTTCTTGTTTTTCATAACCAATGAATGAAAATACCAAAGTCGCTTTTTCATCTGCCGTAATACTAAAATTTCCGTTGGCATCGGCATTTATACCACGTTTGCTATCTTTTACTAGAATGTTACAACCCGCCAATGGCTCTTTGGTTTTCGCATCAATTACTCTTCCTTTTACAGTAATTTCTTTTACTGCTTTATTAAGTACTGTTTGTTCATAAGCATTTGTTTTATTTGTTGAGAGAAGAGTAACATTACTGGCAAAAGTTGGATTAGCAGAAACGCCAACTGTTGCCCCAACTAAGACTCCAAGGATAAGCTTCGATTGAGTCTTAAAAAAAGGTTTTTTGTTCATTGTTGTTGTGTTGTAAATTGGAATATTCTTATTTTATCACAATATAATTAAATTGCAAACAAAAAAGAAAAATAAGGATTAGGTTTTTAATTGAGGGCGCAAGTTATTCATGTAAGATTTCCGGAAAGTAAAGCCTGTGTTATCAAAACATGATTTTTTCATAACATAGCCTTAATTTATCATTGGATTCATTTTTGAAAAACAATGCTTATTATTTAATAATACAAAAAGATAAATTATCATTTATATTCAAATATATTTATTTAATTATCCTAAATAAATATATTAAATAGTTAAAACATCTATATTTTAAAATATTTAAGGTTAATATATCTACAATCAATTGTTCATTAATACCTTTGCTTCGTAACAGTAAACACCCGTCAATCAGAAGGTTGGTTTTAAGAAAAAGTGAATTGCTTTTTGCTAGAAATTAAAAAGGAATCGTGTGTAAATCACGAACAGACGTGCTACTGTAAGTAACGGTTTCGTTCAGAAACGAATTTTCTTCCGTTTTGTCCATTGTTCTTTTCTAAGAATGAGAAGGGCGAAGAAAATGTTATAAGTCAGGAGACTTGCCTACCTTCTCAATGACTATTCCCTCACGATTAGGGCTTAGTTCACGCATTGATTTTTTACAAATACTTGTCGAATATTAACTGTTTCAGCAGTGAACCAGCGTGTGCTTATGCTTTACGCATGGCGGTGTGGTGTTTTCAAGTTTCATTCGGTGTATCGCAAAAACACACCAAAAAATCATCGAAACCCGATGATGACGAACCTTAAAACAACAATTACTATGTTTACACACAATTTGGGTTACCCACGTATCGGTAGCAAAAGAGAATTAAAACGTGCTTCTGAGCAATTTTGGGCTGGTAAAAGCACGAAAGATGAATTACTTTGGATTGGTCGCCAAATCAAAAGACAAAACTGGCAGCTTCAACAAGATGCTGGCATTGATTTGATTCCTTCGAATGATTTTTCACTTTATGACCATATTTTGGACACTGCCATGTTGGTCGGAGCAATTCCAGAACGTTATCATGCTTTGGTGGACGGACAAACCAACCGTGAATTAGACATTTACTTTGCAATGGCAAGGGGCGTACAACGTGACGGACTCGATATCAAAGCGATGGAAATGACCAAATGGTTTGATACGAACTACCATTACATCGTTCCTGAATTCACTAAAAATCAACACTTTAAAAGATATTCTGATAAAATTATTATTGACTTTGAAGATGCCAAACAAATAGGAATTGTGACAAAACCTGTTTTGATTGGTCCAGTTTCATTTCTTTTATTGGGAAAAGAAAAGGAAGCTGGTTTTCATCGCATTGATTTATTAGAAAAATTATTGCCGATTTATATAGACATTTTACAAGAATTGGCGATTCGTGGAGCAAAATGGATGCAATTAGATGAACCTTGTTTGACCTTGGATTTGACAGAAAACGAGCAAATTGCTTTCCAACAAGCTTATCAAAAAATCAAAAAGGCAGTACCAAACTTAAATATTTTGGTCGCTACTTATTTTGAATGTACAGGCGAAAATATTTATGTAGCCACTACTTTAGACATTGATGCTTTACACCTTGATTTGGTACGTTGTCCTTCGCAATTGGATGATATTTTTGAGCAAACAGATTTTGCCCAAACTGAAAAAATCTTATCGCTTGGTGTTGTCGATGGTAGAAATATTTGGAAGAATGACTATGCTAAATCCTTGAAATTCATCCAAAAAGCAATTGATACTTTAGGACAAGAAAGAGTAATGATTGCACCTTCCTGTTCATTATTACACTCTCCTTGCGATTTGGATTTAGAACAAAATGAACAAGTACTTACACCAGAAATCAAAAATTGGATGGCTTTTGCCAAGCAAAAGTTGAATGAAATAAATGTGCTAAGAAAACTTTCTGAACCAGCATCTGCTTCATTATTTGCTCAACAATTTACTGAAAATCAGCAGGCGATTCAAAGTAGAAAAGATTCAAAGCTGATTCATAAACCACAAGTAAAAGCAAGAGTAGCCGCTTTGACGGAACAAGATTCACATCGCCCAAGTCCGTTTAGTGTTCGTCAGGCTTTACAGTTGGACACCTTAAAACTTCCACTTTTCCCAACTACAACCATTGGTTCGTTTCCGCAAACCGATGATGTACGTGTATTGAGAGCGAACCTTAAAAAAGGAGTAATTTCACAGGAAGAATACGATGCCCAAATTGCGATAGAAATTGAAAAATCTATCCATTGGCAAGAAGAAATTGGCTTGGATGTATTGGTGCATGGCGAATTTGAGCGCAATGACATGGTAGAATATTTCGGCGAACAATTATCTGGATATGTATTTTCTCAGAATGGTTGGGTACAAAGTTATGGTAGTCGCTGTGTGAAACCACCAATTATTTATGGTGACGTTGAACGCCCTGTGGCGATGACGGTTCGTTGGTCGGAATTTGCACAATCGAAAACGCAAAAACTGATGAAAGGAATGCTTACTGGACCAATTACGATTTTACAATGGTCATTTGTAAGAGACGACCAAGCTCGCAAAACCACGGCTTTCCAAATTGCAATGGCGATTCGTGATGAAGTATTAGATTTAGAAAAAGCGGGTATCAAAGTGATTCAAATTGACGAACCTGCTATTCGTGAAGGTTTGCCTTTACGCCGTGCCGATTGGGAATATTACTTGCAATGGGCAGTTGAAGCCTTCCGTTTAAGTGCATCTGGCGTGAAAGACGAAACGCAAATTCATACGCACATGTGTTATTCTGAATTTAATGACATCATCAAACACATTGCCGACATGGATGCCGACGTGATTACGATTGAAACTTCACGCTCTCAAATGGAATTGTTGGATGCTTTTGTTGACTTTAAATATCCAAATGAAATCGGACCAGGCGTATATGACATTCACTCGCCACGAGTACCCGAAACAGAAGAAATGTTGGCACTGTTAGAGAAAGCTTTGGTGAATATTCCAGCCAGAAATTTATGGGTAAATCCAGATTGTGGCTTGAAAACTCGCCGTTGGGCAGAAACAGAATTGGCTTTGAAAAATATGATTAAAGCGACTACGCTTTTAAGAGAAAAAGTAAAAGAGGGCGTTTGTTAAAAACCATAAGGCGAGATTTCATCTCGCCTTATTTTGTTTTTAGGCTAAAAGTACTTCAGCTGGAATCCCTAAACCATGATAAAGATTTTTTACCATTTTCAGCGTAAGTGGTCTTTTTCTATTTAGTACTTCTGAAACTCGATTCTCGCCTCCAAAATACTTCGCTACTTCTTTTTGAGAAAGATTTAGCATCTCAATTCTTTGTTTAATTGATTCAATCGGATCAAGTTTTTCAATTGGGAAATGCTTTTTCTCATAATCTAATGCTAAAACCGATATTGCATCTAAAATATCTAAAGCTCTATTTCTTGTTGCTTCATCTTCGATTAAATCAGCATCAATCAAAGCATCAATTAAGGCAGAAGCTCGCTCGAAGTCAGCTTGATTAGTAATCGGTTTGATTTCAATTGCATCAAGATTGATGGTTAGTGATTTCATAATTTCTTTATTTAAATGTTCTTTATATCGTCGATTTTATCATACTCTTTATGCGTTCCAACGAATCTCACAAATACCCATTTTTTTGAATATTCATACTTTGCAATAAGTCTGTATTTATTTCGACAAATATTAAATACAATACGATTATTCCCCACAGTATCAGCACCTTTAAATAAGGAAATCACCTCATTAGGGCTATTAAAATCATACTCTTCATTAACTTCATGCCAAGTTTTGAGTGCTGCTTCTGAATCTGGGTATAACTCCCAAAAATCTCTTAATCTGGCTTTTGTGAATATTCTCATTTTCGTAAAAATTAATAGTGTAGTATTATAAAATTCCCTAAATGGGAATTTTAGGTAAATGTAAAAACATTTTTCATGAAAAACTATTCTATATCAATTATAATAAAATAATCACTAAATCACTCATTCACAACTCACTAACTAAACTCACGGCTTTCCGCCCACCAAAGCCAACAAATCATCTTTGGTAAATGACTTCAACATCAAAGTATCAGTCTTGATTAAATCACCGACTAAATCATTTTTGGATTCCTGCAAACGCATGATTTTTTCTTCAATCGTATTCGGACAAATCAGCCTTACTGCCACTACATTTTTCTTTTGTCCGATGCGATAACAACGGTCAATTGCCTGATTTTCAACCGCAGGATTCCACCACGGGTCAATTAAATACACGTAATCTGCTTCTGTCAAATTCAAGCCCGTCCCTCCTGCTTTTAAACTGATTAAAAATACTCTTACTTGTTTATTCTCCTGAAATTCATTTACTTTTTCTTCTCGTTTTTTTGTTTGACCAGTTAAGTATTCAAAAGAAATATCACGCTTTACGAGTTCCTTTTTTATCAAATCCAGCATCGTGACGAATTGTGAAAAAACTAAGATTTTATGTTCGGAAGATTTCATTTCAATTTCCTCCATCAAAGCCTCAATTTTAGACGATTCTCCGCCATAAAATTCTTCTTCATTCAATAAAGCTGGTGAATCACAAATTTGTCGAAGCTTTGTCAAGCCCGTCAAAATGTGCATACTTTCTTTGGGAATATCGCCTTCAATTTTATGATTCAAAAACTCTCTGAATTCCTTTTCATAAGCATCATATACTTTTCTTTGTTGCTCGCCCATTTCACAGTAAATCACTACTTCAGTTTTGTCTGGCAACTCTTTTGCGACTTGTTTTTTGGTTCTCCGCAGAATAAAAGGACTCACTTTCTGCTGTAATTGCTTTGCTTTTTTCTGGTCTTTAAACTTATCAATCGGCATAGAATAATGGTCTTTAAAATGCTGAAGACTCCCCAATAATCCCGGACAAGTAAAAGAAAGCTGACCGTATAAATCAAAAGTGTTGTTTTCAATCGGTGTACCCGTCAACACGATTTTATTACGAGCCGACAACAAACAAGCAGCCTGATAACGCTGAGAACTTGGGTTTTTAATCGCTTGTGATTCATCCAGAAAAATATAATTGAAATGATACTTTTTCAAGAAAGTGACGTCCGATAAAAGTGTTCCGTAAGAAGTCAAAATGATTTCATATTCTTCAAATCCTTTGGTACTTTTTACACGATTACTTCCATAAACACTCAATATTTTAATAGAAGGGGCAAATTTGGCTACTTCGGCTTCCCAGTTAAAAATCAACGAAGTAGGCACTACAATCAAGTTTGTATTTTGTACTTTTTTACTTCTTTGTGATAAAATAAAAGTGATAATTTGAATGGTTTTCCCCAAACCCATATCATCTGCCAAGCAACCGCCGAAACCAAATTCATCCAAGAAATTGAGCCAATTCAAGCCTTGTTTTTGATAATCTCTTAACGTCGCATTCAAAGCTTCTGGAATTGCTACGTTTTCAATTTTTTCAAAATCCTTCAGTTTATTGGTATAAAGCGTCAATTCTTGTTTTACTTCATTTTCCAAAAACTCTTCTTTAAACATCCGTCGAATCTCCGAAAAATTACTTTTCGGAATCCTGATTTTATGCTCAACAATCTCTCCTGCTTCAAAATATTCTGTGAATTGCTGTATCCATTGCGCTGGCAAAATGCCTAAAGTTCCATCGCCCAATTGCACATATTTACTTCTGTTTCTGAGCGATTTTTGCAATTGTTTTAAAGGTACTTGTTGCTTGCCATAACGAACCGATAATTCGGTTTCAAACCAACGAATGCCACTCGTTACGTTAACAGTAACTCGTGCTTTGTTGTAATTTCGCTTATTTTCTTTCAGTTCGTTAAAGCCTAAAATGGTAATTCCTTGGTTTTGCCATTCTTCAAAAGCCTCTAAAAACCAATCTTCATCCAGAAAATGCCTCCGATGTAAAAAGAAATAATTATGGTCGAGCTGGTCTTCAAAATCAGGATGTTGTTTTATTAAATCAGCCGTAAACTGGATTTCTGCATTATTATCTCGTTCTAACAAGAAAACATTTCCGTTAAAATCTGAGGCATAAATCTGCTTTTGAGAAAGTACTGGCACTTCTACTTTTCCGTATTTGATAACGGGCGTAATCAAAATATAATCCTCTGAATCAGACAGATAAATGATTTTTTGCTGATTTACATCAAATGTATTTTCTTCAATTTGAGCGGGCGTAGCTGGTCGGATATAAGAATAATGTACTCGAATCCTATTTTCGAGTTTGTATAAAATATTCTTTTGGAACTCCTCAAATTTTGAACGATGAACCAAAATTTTATGATTATTCTGCTTGAAAAAAGTAATGATTCTGAGGAAATCTGGATTTTCAATTAAATATAAAGTATCCGTAATTTGAATAAAATAATCAAATTTTATCGACAGCGCTTTTAAGTCATATACTCTATCATTAATCAGTAATTCTGCCGAAACTTCATGAAAAATGTCTTTATAATCAATCTGCATTTTCATGTCTATTTTCAACAATTTCAAGCGAATCGGAACAACGGAATTGGCATTTACTTTATCCGAAATTTTAGGGTCATGATAAAATACTTCAAGATTCAGCGGATTTCTCGCCAAAGCTTTTAAGCCTTCAAAAAGTGTTTTAGATGATTTTTCATGATTGGGCTGTTGAAATTTCAGAATACTTGTATAAAATTTAACTTCCTCTATTTCAGCAGTTTTCCAGATAAAATCTAATGGATTAATGGTTTTAAGTGGATTTTTTATCTTTCCATCTTTAGTCGATTGTGCTTCATACAATTCAACAATCAAGTGGTCATAATAGCGATGTTTTCCCAAAACAATCACCATTTTTTGGTTTTCTCCCAAAAGGGCAAAAGGAATATTCGGAAGTGTTGATTGTGGTAATAAAGAATTACTGAGTAACGTATTACTTACCTGATTTACAGCGATTAATTCCTTTAATTTTGGCTTAATCGACAACTTAAAAGGATTGTATTCTAACCAAAAGTATTCGTCTAAATTCTTTTCGTTTTCTAAACCATAATCTTTGGCAAAAGTTACCATTTTATTATGGCGAAGAGCATCATCAAAAAACACTCTAAGCGTCTGTCTTTCAGTCAGATTCAGCAATACTTGTACTTGATGTTCACAGAGATTTTTGATGGGCGCATTGCAATTACAAGCGAGTTTGATGGAATCTTTTTCTTGTCTGACCGTAACGGTGACAAAATCCATGCGAGTTAAATAGACAGGAATTTCTGTATAATTCAGCTCAATTTTTTCAGGTTGAAGGTCAAAAAAGCCTTTTTCGTCCGTTGAAACGAGCGATGAACTGTGCTTTAAAATGGTTAAATAAGTAAGCGTTGAAATATTGAGGTTTTCAAAAGTATATGTTAGTTGACGAGGGAGCATATTTGGCTTTGAGCTTTGAGCCGTGAGTTATGAGCATTAAAAAAACTTATAGCTCACGGCTCAAAGCTCATCACTTTATCCGCAGGCATTTAAGCAACTTCTCAAAAATAGTATTATTTTCATAAAATCCCGTGAAAAGTTGTGCATTTGGACCATAAGCAACCACAGGAACAGCAATTCCAGAATGGTCGTTGGTACTGAAATTACCTTCTAATTTTCCTGTTTTGAAATCGCCTTCTAATAAAGACAAACCGCCCGTTTCGTGGTCTGCGGTGATGATAATCGTTGTTTCGCCATTTTTATCGGCATATTCTAAGGCTTTTCCGATTACTTTATCGAAATCCAACATTTCGTTCGCTACATAATTCAACTGGTTGGCATGTCCGCCCCAATCAATTTTTGAACCTTCTAACATCAAGAAAAAACCATTTGGCGAAGTACTTTCCAATTGTTTTACGGCAGCCTCAAAAGCTTCAGAAAGATACTCTCCTCTTCCTTCGTGTTTCGGACGAACTTCGTTTTTATCGACAAACACAAAGGTTTTTTCTTGTGTTTGGGCTTGTTTAAGTTCATCAATGCTAGCAAGAATTTTTCCCTTTTTACTAAGATTAGCTAAAGTTTCTGGTCTGAAAGCTTCTTTTCCTGCGCCAATGATTAATGAAATCGGACTTGTCGCCAAATCATCTGCAATCAATTGCGACCAATCTCTTTCTGGCTGATGTGCATAAAAAGAAGCGGGCGTTGCTCCCGTAATTTCCTCCGAAACCACTAAGCCCACTTTGATTTTCTTTTTATCTAGTATTTCTGAAATATTTTCCAAAGGTTGCTGTTTCGTATTCATACCGATGTAGCGATTGTTCGTTTTTTCGCCTGTAGAAAAAGCCGTCGCTCCCGCCGCTGAATCTGTACAAAAACTATCCGCAGAATTGGTTTTTGAAAAACCAATATGTTTAAAATTTGTCCAGTTTAGTTTACCCCCATTGGCTGTAATTCCACTATAAATTTGAGCCAAGCCCATGCCGTCGCCAATCAAGAAAATGATATTTTTTGATTTCTTTTGAATACCATCAGCTTGATACGTTGGCAAGTAAGGAATGTGTTGAGCAATTGGTTTGGCAGAAAAAGCCTCAAGGTTTTTGATATAATTTGCCAATTCAGATAAATTATCTGTTCCGATATAATCTACGCCCAATTTCATCAAAGCTTTATAGGCTGTTAGCGAATTAGGAACTGCCCAAAAACGAACTGGCTTTCCGATGCGATGGACGGAATCAACAAAGTTTTTTACTTTCAAGTATTGTGGTGCGGTGATGAGTCCTTTGCCATTCCAACGAGTAAAATCTGTAATGCTCGTGCTTATTAATGCAACTCGCTCAAAATTTTTGGGAGAATAATTTTGGTTTCGGCGACCATCGAAGTAAAAAATATCATCAAATTTATCAAAATCAGTACTTTTTGGTATATCGCCACTGATGACGATTTGAACAGCATTTGGATTATTTTTTACATCAAAATAATTACGATAAGGCTTTAATTGCTTTTCTAAAAGCTTCAAAGCTTGTTCGCCATCTTCTTTAATATCAATCAATAATTGTAGGCGTTGCCCATCTTTATATATTTTCCCATCGTTCATTGCAATTTGTTTGAGTAATGGTTCAAGGTATAAAGTTTTAAAAGTGCGATTCAAACGAATAGATTCCTTTTCATGAGCAACGACCAATTCTTCGCCTTGTTTAAAAAGGTCTGCTTCAATCATGCCAAAATGTAAAGAGTAGGCTTCATAAAAAGGTAAATCGTGTAAGTAATCATTGTGGGCATGAGTATTTTTCATGGAATAAGCCGCTGGCTGAGCCAAAGCTTTTGTTCCTAAAAGAAGCGCAAGAAAAAGGAAAAAATGTTTTTTCATGTTGTTGACAAAAGAAAGGGTTTTAAAAATGCAAAAGTATCCTTGCCATGTTAGGGAATTATTACCAGAAAATTAATCAATGAGCCAAGTTTTGTAAAAAGGCTTAAGTCTTTCCGAAAGTTTCAAAAAGTAAAAATCTTGGTTTATTTATATTTTTTTATTTTTTCTACTAATAATTCAATTGAGCAAATTACCTGAGTGATTTATCATTCCGAGTAAGCATAAATATATCAAAATGGTACAATAGCCTATAAAGCAAATCAAAATGTTTGAATATATTTGGTCAACTCAATAGACTAATAAGTGTGCGCTTCAATTCAATAGCAAATTTAATATGATGATGTTCCAAAAATACCGACGCATTTTAGTGTTTTTATCCTGCATATTGGCGTCTGGTTCTTCTCTGGCACAAGAGCCTTTCTTGAAATTATCGGATGCCATTCAGCTTGGCTTAGAAAATTACAATTCTATCAAAGCCAAAAAGAATTACCTAAAGGCTTCGGAAGCATTGGTGATAAATGCTCAGAAACAGTTTTTGCCAGACGTAACAGCGGCGATACAAAACAATTATGGAACAGCCAACGGGCAATTTGGGTCTTTATATCCCTACAGGGGCGTTGGGATGGCAGCGGCTGGCCCAAGTTCGGAAAGCCAAAATTGGAATACAGCTTTTGGGGCTTTGTACGCTTCGAACGTCAATTGGGATATATATACTTTTGGTCGTTTAAAAGCGAGTGTGGACATTGCCCGTTCGCAAGTATCAAGAGATTCTTTGGATTTACAACAAGAAAAGTTTGCTCATGCCATTAAAATCACGGCAGCATATTTCAGTCTTTTAACAGCACAAAAATTCGTAGAAATTAGTAAACAGAATTACAAAAGAGTATCGGCCTTGCGTGATGTAATTAAAGCAAGAACAGCGAATGGTTTGAATGCAGGTGTGGATTCTTCGATTACTAATGCAGAGGTTTCTAACGCCAGACTCGGCGAAATCGAAGCACAAAACATTGAACTACAAGCGACCAACCAATTGGCAATTTTGTTGAATACTCCAACGAAACACTTTCAATTAGATACTTTATATTTCAGTAAAATTCCTGAGCAATTGGGTTCTACTTTAGCGATAGAAAATAATCCGACTCTTCAATTGGTAAAATCACGCATTAGTATTGCAGAAAATACGCAGAAACTCCTGAGCAGAAATAAACTACCCGTAATTAGTGTGTTCGGTTCATTTCAGTCGAAAGCTTCTGGTTTTGACTATGACTACTCTCCTACCAATAATCATGTTGATAAAAACTACTTTTCAGGCATTGCTCCATCCAGAAGTAATTTTATTCTTGGGGCGGGGATGTTCTGGAATTTTATGTCGCCCACCAAAATCAATCATCAAATTAAGGCACAGCAGTTTATCAGCGAAGGCTTAAAAAGTGAATACGATTTGATGGAAAATCAACTAAAAAGCCAAATGATTTTAGCAGATCAACGCATTGAAAATGCTTTGTTGACCTACAAAGAATCACCGATTCAATTAGATGCCGCCCGAAATGTTTACGAACAAAAAGCGGTATTGTATAAAAACGGACTTTCGAACATCATCGACCTTACCCAAGCTTTGTTCGTGCTGAACAGAGCCGAAACCAATATCAGCGTTGCCTATGCCAACGTTTGGCAAGCTTTAGTATTAAAAGCAGCCAGCAACGGAGACATCGATTTACTCATCAAACAAGCTAGATAATAATGAATTTAATCAAAACAGCTTTACGCAAACCTATCACGATACTTGTATTGGTGGCTGGTTTGTTGTTCTTTGGTATCAATGCTATCAGGAATATCAAAATTGATATTTTCCCTGATATGAATATGCCCGTGATTTATATTTCACATCCATTTGGTGGTTATACGCCTACACAAATGGAGTCTTTTTTTGGGCGTCAGTACGTTAACCTTTTACTCTATGTTTCGGGTGTTAAAAGCATAGAAACCAAAAATATACAAGGTTTAACCTTGATGAAACTTACTTTTTATCAAGGTACAAACATGGCTCAGGCGGCGGCAGAAGTATCCGCTTTTAGTAATCGTGCTCAAGCTATTTTCCCGCCCGGCTCACAACCGCCATTTATTTTACGTTTTGATGCTTCTACTTTACCAGTTGGACAATTGGTTTTGAGTAGTCCAATTCGTTCAAATAATGAATTATCCGACCTTGCCAATACTTATATTCGTTCGTCTTTTAGTTCGATTCCGGGTTTGATTTCCCCTGCTCCATTTGGTGGAAACGTGCGAACGGTTGTGATTAAAGCCGACCCAGAATTGATGCGTTCGCATAATATGACGGTCGATCAAATTGTAGAAGCCATTCGTCTCAATAACCAAACTTCTCCTTCTGGAAACGTGCGTGTTGGCGATTATAATTATATCACGCCATCCAACACGACGATTAAAACCGTCAAAGATTTTGAACAAATTCCGCTCTTTAAAGGTGGTGTACAAAACCTTTTTCTGAGAGATGTTGCCGTAGTAGAAGATGCCGCCGATATTACAGGAAGTTATGCTTTAATCAACGGCAAACGTTCTGTTTACTTGGCAATTACCAAATCTGCCAATGCTTCTACTTGGGAAGTAGTTCAGAATCTTAAAAAAGCTTTGCCAAAACTGCAAAGTCAATTACCAGAAGATGTTACACTTTCTTATGAATTTGACCAATCTGTTTACGTAATCAATGCCGTAAAAAGTTTACTTTCCGAAGGAGCAATCGGAGCGATTTTAACAGGTTTAATGGTTTTACTCTTTTTGGGCGATGCCAGAGGTGCTTTGATTGTAATCCTGACGATTCCGACTTCTATCATTGCGGGCGTACTCTTTTTACAATTGTGCGGACAAACGATTAATATCATGACGCTGAGTGGACTTTCTTTAGCAATTGGTATTTTGGTCGATGAATCCACCGTGACGATTGAAAATATTCACCAACATTTAGATTTGGGCAAACCCAAAGCCTTAGCCGTTTGGGATGCTTGTAAAGAAATCGCCTTTCCGAAACTCTTGATTCTCTTCTGTATTTTGGCAGTTTTTGCACCAGCCTTTACGATGACGGGCATTCCGGGAGCCTTGTTTTTACCTTTGGCTTTAGCCATTGGTTTCTCGATGTTGGTTTCATTCCTTTTGTCGCAAACCTTTGTGCCAATTATGGCAAACTGGTTGATGAAAGTACACGAACGCCCACACAGTACTAATTTGCCAGATAATGAAGATTTCATTGCTTCTAAAATAAGTGTTGCTTCAGAATTCAATCAGATTACACAGAAAAAGGATTTTGTAGAACATCCTCCTAAAAAAATAAGTATTTTCGATCGTTTCAAAAATTCGTTTTTGGCAATGCTTGAAAAGATTTTCCCTTATCGTAAAGCATTGGTTGTAGCATATTTAGTAGTTATTTCTGGTTTAGCCTTTTTGTTGCTAAGTACTATTGGAAGAGACGTTTTACCGAAAACCAATGGCGGACAATTTCAAGTTCGTTTGCGTGCCAAAGAAGGAACAAGAATTGAACGAACCGAACAAAAATTGATTCAATCTATCGCCATTCTTGAAAAAATGGTTGGAAAAGAAAACGTTGAAATTACTTCTGCTTTCGTCGGGCAACATCCCGGGCTTTTCTCTACCAGTCCGATTTACTTGTTTATGAGTGGTCCGCAAGAAGCCGTTTTACAAGTTCAATTAAATGAACATTTTGAAGTGGATTTGGAAGAACTAAAAGACGATTTCAGAAAAAGAATCAAAGCGACCATTCCAGACTTGAAACTTTCTTTTGAACCGATTGAATTGACTGATAAAATCCTAAGCCAAGGTTCGCCAACGCCAATCGAAGTACGTTTAGCAGGAAGAAGTAAGAAAAATAACGAAGAATATGCCAAAAAACTGATTGCTAAATTAAGTGAAATCAGCTATTTGCGAGATGTGCAATTGGGTCAGCCCATCAAATATCCAGCCATTAATATTAATATCGACCGAGTACGAGCTTCGCAATTAGGTGTAGATATGAGTGAAATTTCACGTACACTTACTGCCTCTACATCTTCGTCTCGTTATACCGATAAAAGTGTTTGGGTCGATGAAAAATCAGGTTTGACTTATAGTGTACAAGTACAAATTCCTGAAAACAAAATGACTAGTGTTGGTGATATTGGTGAAATTTCTTTGCAACGAAATTCAATAAGACCCGTTCTGAGCGATGTTGCGACGATTCAAAACGATACCATTTATGGTGAAAACGATAACTTAGGCGCTTTGCCAACGCTTTCGGTAACTGCCAATTTATACAAACAAGATTTGGGAACGGCAACAGCAGATGTAAGTAAAGCCATTGCTTCGCTCGGAGAGTTACCAAGAGGTTTAACCATTGAGCCAATCGGTTTAAGTAAAGTACTGACAGAAACTTTAGATAGTTTACAAGCTGGTTTATTAGTTGCCATTGTGGTGATTTTCTTGATGTTAGCAGCTAATTTCCAATCATTTAAAGTATCTATCGTTATTCTCACGACCATTCCAGCGGTGGTTTTAGGGGCTTTGTTGATGTTGAGATTGACGAATTCTACGCTGAATTTACAGTCGTACATGGGCATTATTATGTCGGTCGGCGTATCTATTGCCAATGCCGTTTTATTAATTACCAATGCGGAGCAACTTCGAAAAATAACAGGCAATGCTTTGGAAGCAGCCAAAGAAGCGGCAGCCTTGCGGATTCGTCCAATTTTAATGACGAGTGTGGCGATGGTTGTCGGGATGATTCCGATGGCTTCTGGTTTAGGAGAAGGTGGCGACCAAACATCTCCACTGGCTCGTGCCGTGATTGGCGGATTGATTGCCTCAACTTTTGCGGCTTTAATTATACTTCCTTTGGTATTTGCTTGGTTTCAAGAAAAAACATCAACAGAATCTGTTTCCCTTGACCCAGAAGACAAGGAAAGTAAACATTATATTCCTACGATTTACGAGAGTGGAATGGGGGAATAAGTAAGTTAGTGAATTGTGATTGAGTGATTAAAATTTGTCAACAAAAAAATAAACTTTTAGCTAACAGCTCAATGCTCACAGCTATTAGCTAAAAGCTAAAAAATACAACCATGAAATCAAAAGCTATAAAATCAATTTTAACTGTCGCTGGCTTATTTTCTGCCACGATATTATTCAATAGTTGCGGGCATTCGGAAGCGAAAAAAGAAGAAAAATCAACCGCACCAACAGTACACAGCGTTGAAGTTTTTGCTTTGGAAAAAGGCATGATGTCAACCACGATTCAAATTCCTGGAGAATTAATCGCCAAACATAGCGTGGATTTATACGCCAAAGTAAACAGCTTTGTGCAAAAAATGAACGTTGATGTGGGGACAGAAGTAAAAGAAGGACAGTTATTGGTAACGATGGAAGCACCAGAACTTTCTTCACAACTATCGGCGGCGGCTTCAAGATTACAATCACAAGAAGCCATATATGCGGCAAGTAAAGCTTTGTACGACAGACTTTTACAAACCAGTAAAACCGCAGGAACGATTTCTCCCAATGAATTAGACCAAGCTTTGGCACGTAAAAATGCTGATTTCGCACAATTGGATGCCGCCAAATCAAGCTATAAAGAAATTGCAGATAATAAGAATTACTTGGCAATCCGTGCGCCATTTAGTGGTTTTATTACGGCTCGTAATATCAGTGTTGGGGCTTATGTTGGTCCTTCAGGAAAAGGCTCTGAATTTCCGATGTTTACTTTACAAGACCAGAAAAAATTACGTTTAATCGTCTTGATTCCAGAAGCTTATACTTCTTATTTAGGCGATAAAAATGAAATTACTTTTACGGTAAAAGCTTTCCCAAGCGAAGTATTTAAAGCAAAAATCAATCGTTTGGCGGGTGCTTTAGACACGAAATTTCGTTCAGAGCGCATTGAAATGGACATTGATAATAGTCAAAAGAAACTATTGCCGGGCATGGTTGCCGAAGTAAAAATTTCTTTCCCAGCTACAGAAAAAACTTTTGTTGTACCCAAAGCTGCCGTTGCGAATGCCCCAGAAAAAGTATTTGTCGTAAAAATCGTCAATGGAAAAGCTGAATGGATAGAAGTAAGAAAAGGTAGAGAAGCCGAAGGAAAAGTAGAAATTTATGGTGATTTATCAGAAGGCGACCAATTAGTAAAAGTAGCAACAGAAGAAATTAGAGAAGGTGTTGAAGTAAAAATCAAGAAGGATTAAGTATTATACGGACTATTTTCCAACAAAAAAGCATCCATTCAATGATGAATGGATGCTTTTTGTTTTCTACCAAAATATTATAATACTTACTTTCCAACCGTCGCTTTTGTAGCTTGTTTTTGTGCAGCTGTCGGTACAAAATCTATCCATTCTAAACTGAATAAATCTCTATTTGGCGTTGATGTTTTTACAAATACAAAGTACAAATCATGCTTGCCTGTCGTTGCTTGAAGTCCAGCACTTTTTTCTGTATAAGTATTCCAGTTACCTGTTGGCTCATAGTTTAAAGTACTTATCAAAGCACCAGTTGGCGAATCTGCATGTACCTCAATCGTTGCTCCTTTATCTCTTGAAGAATAACGATAAGTCAATTGTTCAATATTTTTTAAGTCAATATTTTTCAACACAAAATATGAACCATTATGGATACTTCCTAATCGCTTTTCTTGTTTGCTAACATTGCTCAACTCATCTGCTTCGCTACCATAAATTTTTGTTGGACGTAACACCAACACATCTGTTTTATTCAAAGCTAATACAGCTTTTGTTTTGCCTTGTGGCGCAACCAAAGAACCTTTATCTGTATATGAAGCCGTTAAAACGTAGCGTCCTTCTTGTTCTTTTCCAACGTGTTCTTTTAGTGTTACCGAACCTTTTTGAGGAATTCTGTTTTCAATTGGTTCATTCCCTAAGGATAGAATATACTTCACCATTTCGGTTGTTTCTTCACGAGAAAGTTGTGGGTGAGCACTCATTTCACGGTCGTCCCAAACACCACCACCACCGATGATGATTTTGTTCGCCAATTTAGCAATCGCAGTTTTATCGTCTTTGTATCTTTTAGAAACTTCTGTAAATGATGGACCCACAGATTTTGCATTTACTTGGTGACAAGCCTTACAGTCTGAACCAGCAATTAAAGATTTCCCTAAACTAAAAGTAGAAGTCAATTGTTGGTGTCCCATCAATGGTTCTTTGCTTACTTTAGGAATATAATTCAATACCACTTTTACACGTTTTGAATCAATCAATTGGTCTTCCTTATCCTTCACACTAACCGAATATTTAAAAGGCGTTTGTGTTGGAATGAAGAAAGTACTGTTGTCTGTCGTAGCGATGGCTACTTCTGGTACAGTATTACCAACTTTAATATTGATAGTACTTGTGTTACTTGCTCCTAATTGGTCTTTTACAGTAAGTGAAACTTTATAAATACCATTTTTACTGAAAGTATAAGTTGGATTTACTTCGTTAGAAATCACTTTCCCTTCAAATTTCCATTGGTAACTTAACTTATCGCCTTTATCAAAATCATGGCTTTTATCTCCTGTGAAAGCTACTTTAAAAGGAGCAAGTCCTATAGTATCTGCCGCAATCGCTTTCGCTACTGGCGCACGGTTACCACTATTGAAGTCGATTTTTACTAAACGAGCATCTTCGTTATCAATACCATAAACTGAACCATATTCTAATAAATAAACGCTACCATCTGGCCCAATTTCCATATCTACTGGACGACGGAAATCACCTGTAGTTGGCATAAATGCTTCCATTGATTGGTAATTTTGTTGTTCGTCTAAACGTACTGCATAAATCCAGTTACGCATCCAGTCGTACACAAATAAAGCTTTATCATAATAAGCAGGCAATTTACTTGGGTTTGCCAAAGAAGCATCAAAATGATAAACTGGACCGCCCATCGCACATCTACCGCCAACTCCTAATTCAGGGAATTCTGTCGATTTGTTATATGGATACCAAATCATTGCTTTTTGTGCTGGAGGCAAATTTTTCATCCCTGTATTATAAGGAGAATTATTTACTGGAGCATTTGCTTCGAAAGGAACGCCTACTTTTTTGGTCGCAAAATCATATTGATTGTAAGCTTTATTATCGCCTACAAAATATGGCCAGCCATAATTTCCGGCTTTTTTCGCTTGGTTAAATTCGTCATAACCACGTGGACCTTGTACGCCATCTGTTCCTGCATCAGGACCAATTTCGCCCCAATATAAAATTGAAGTAGCTGGGTCAACCGAAATACGGTATGGATTACGACAACCCATTACATAAATTTCAGGACGAGTACCCGCCATTCCTTTCGGGAATAAATTGCCTTCTGGAATAGTATAAGAACCATCTGATTCTACATGAATACGAAGAATTTTTCCACGTAAATCATTCGGGTTTCCTGCCGAACGTTGCGCATCAAAAATTGGTCTTTTTTCTCTTTCGTCGATAGGCGCATGTCCATTTGATTCAAAAGGCACTGTATTATCACCTGTTGAAATAAACAAATTGCCATGAGCATCCCAAGCCATAGAACCACCTGTATGGGCACTTACTTCTAAATCAAGTGGAAATTCAATGATAGATTTTTCGCTTTCAATATCAAGTGTGCTATCATCATTTACTTTAAATCTCCCGATTCTCTGTTTGGTTTGTCCTTTATCTTCAATGGTATAAAAGAAGTAGAGATAATGATTTTTGGCAAAATTAGGGTCAATCGTCATCCCTAATAAACCATTCAAATATTTATCAACCGCCTTTACAGGGAAATCATAGAGTAATCTTGTTTTTTTCTGTACGGGGTCATACACATAAAATTTGCCCGCTCTTTCTACAAAGAAAACACGACCGTCTGGCGCAACTGCCAATTCCATCGGTTCGTTGAGGTCATTAGAAAGTACGCTTTTCTTAAAGCGATTTTCTTCTGGTCGGTTTAGAGTATCAGCCCACACCTGAGCCTTTTCGGCTTTTACTTGGGTGGTGGTGGCATCATGGGTAAGAGAGCTTAAACCTAGAAACGCTCCTAGATATAAACTGTATTTAGCGAAAGTAATAGACATTGAGTGTATATTAATTAAATAATAGAATACAAAGATTTAGCCCCTCTACAGATAAAGACATAAAGTGATTATTCAACAATTGTATTGAATAATACAAATTTATAAAGTAGAAAGCATAATGCTGTCTGGTTATTCGTCAAAAATGGGGGGTAAACTAATCCTGACTCTTTCCCTTTTACAAATGCCTTATTCCCTAAATAGACAGATTATTTTATTTAATACTCTTTGTAATGAAAAAATATTAGAGAGAAGTAAAATAAGTAGTGATTGGTGTTTTTAATTTTCAGCTAATTCCGACAAATAAAAACGTCACTAAATTGTATTGATTACATAACTCTGTAAAAATTAAAGAGATTTTATCATGAACAAAAAAAGGCTTCACTGTGAAATCATTTCACGGTGAAGCCTTTTTCAATCCGATTATTTATTTACTCTACTTCTAAATCAGAAGCGATGGTTGGTTTTTTCTTCCATCCTGCAATTTTTTCAATCAATACAAAAAGTACTGGTACGACGAAAATTGCTAAAGAGGTTGCAGATAACATCCCACCAAATACTGTCCAACCAATGGTTTTACGAGATTCTGCCGCTGCTCCACTGGCAAATGCCAAAGGTAAAACGCCCAGAATGAAAGCGAGGGAAGTCATAATAATTGGTCGTAAACGTAATTGTACGGCTTCTAAAGTAGCTGGCACTAAATCCATTCCTCTATCAACCCGTTCTTTGGCAAATTCTACAATCAAAATAGCATTTTTTGCTGCCAAACCAATCAAGGTAATCAAACCGATTTGGGCATAAATATTATTAGAAAGATTCGGCAATAAAGTAAGCGTTAAGATTGAACCAAAAGCTCCAATCGGCACGGCAAATAATACTGAGAATGGAACCGACCAGCTTTCATACAAAGCCGCTAAGAACAAGAACACGAAGACAATAGAAATTGCAAAAATCGTGGTTGTGCTATCGCCTGCCTTTAATTCTTCGCTACTCATACCCGAAAATTCATACGAATAACCTGTTGGCAAAGTAGTTGCTGCTACTTCTTTCAACGCTGTAATGGCTTGTCCACTACTAAAGCCCGGCTTCGGCGAACCATTAATTTCAATAGAACGATAAACGTTATAATGCGAAATCAAGGAAGCATTTTCAACCACTTTCGCTTTTACTAAAGCTTTCAAAGGCACCATATTTCCGACGTTATTTCTTACATAAAACTTTTCAATTTTATCTAAAGAAGAACGGTAACTACTATCCGCCTGCACCATTACTCTAAAGTTTCTGCCATATAAAGTAAAATCGTTGATATATGAACTACCCAATAAAGTAGAAAGCGTACCAAAAACATCAGATACTTGTACGCCTTGTTTTTTGGCTTGATCACGATCTACATCTATCTGATAACTTGGCGTGCGTGAACTAAAGAAAGTAAATGCCATACCAATTTCTGGACGCTGATTAACTGCCGCCAAGAATTTACGGGCTACTTTTTCAAATTGCTGAACATTGTCTGGACTGGTTGTCTGTAAAAGTTCAAAAGTAAAACCTGCGGTTTGACCTAGCCCAGGAATTGCTGGCGGTGCAATTGCAAGGACTCTGGCTTCTTTAATATCAGCCGTACTCTTTTTAATTTTTTCAATCACCGCTTGAACGTGATGTTCTTTCCCTTCTCTTGACGACCAAGGCTTTAAGTTCACAAAGAAAGTACCTACGTTTGTTTTGTTAGAGAAACTCACGACGTTTAAACCAGCAATACCACCCACTACCCTTACTTCTGGCAATACTTCCAAGCGCTTCATAATGGTTTGAAACAACGCTACGTTTCTGCTCGTAGAAGTAGCTTCTGGCATTTCGTAAGTTACATATAAACGTCCTTCATCTTCTGTAGGAATGAAACCTGTTGGTTTTGATTTGAACAAGTATCCTAAACCCACAAACAAACAAACCATCATCACCAAAACCATTGGCGTAGCTTTAATCCATTTTGCAACACCTCTTGTATATGAATGTGAAAGGCTATCAAATTTAGTATTGAACCAAGCAAAGAATTTTTCTAAAGCATTTTTTTGCGCATTTTTATCTTTCGATGGTTTCAGCATGATTGTACACAATGCTGGCGTTAAAGAAAGTGCCACAAATGCCGAAAGAATTACAGAAACAGCAATCGTAATGGCAAATTGTTGGTATAACCTTCCAACGATTCCAGGTACAAAACTTACAGGAACAAACACCGCAGCAAGAATTAAAGCAATGGCAATTACTGGTCCTGAAATATCTTTCATGGCCTTTTTCGTTGCTTGTTTTGGTGTCATTCCGTGTTCATCCATATTGTGTTGTACGGCTTCTACCACCACAATGGCATCATCCACTACGATACCAATTGCTAATACAAAGGCAAACAAAGTCAATGTATTAATCGTAAAACCAAAAGGGATAAAGAAGATAAACGTTCCGATTAATGACACAGGAATTGCCAAGATTGGAATCAAAGTAGCTCTCCAGTTTTGTAAGAATAAGAATACCACCAGAATTACTAAAATCAAGGCTTCAACCAAAGTATGAATTACTTCTTCAATTGATACTTTTACAACCGAAGCTGATTCTAAAGGCACAACGTAGTCAATATCTTTCGGGAAAGTTTTTTTCATTTCTTCCAAAGCTTTCGTTACTCCTTCGTAAGTATTCAAAGCATTTCCACCCGGCGCTAAATAAATGATTACAAAAGCGGCTGGTTTTCCAGAAACAAAGGCATTTACGCCATAATCAAATCTTCCTAATTCTACTCTAGCTACATCCTTCAGATACACAATACTTCCCGTAGCTGGTACAGTACGAACGATGATATTTTCAAATTGGTCTTTTGTATTTAAACGACTGTTTGTCAGAACACTATATTCAAAAGCCTGCGTAGAAGGTTGTGGATTCCCTCCTACTACACCCGCTGCAATTTGAAGGTTTTGTTCTGCTAAAGCCGCTGTAATATCGCTTGGCGTCATACGCATGGCTGCCAATTTTTCTGGATTCAACCAGATTCTCATCCCGAAATCATCCGCTCTCGATACAATATCCCCTACTCCTTTTACTCTTTGAAGCGCATCTTTTACGTAGATATTAGCGAAGTTACCGATGAATTTTGCATCATGCGTACCTTTTGGCGAATACAAAGCCAATGCCATCATGATACTTGGATTACGCTTACGAACCGTTAAACCAAGACGTTTTACGGCATCTGGCAAAGTGGGTTGTGCCACACTTACTCGGTTCTGAACATCCAATGCGGCAATGTTTACATCTGTGCCGATGTCGAAAGTAACGTTAATACTACTTTGTCCGCTACTGGTACTGTTACTCGACATATAAGTCATGCCCGGCGTACCGTTGATTTGCGTTTCAATCGGTGTGGTGGTGGTTTGCTCAACCGTCTGGGCATCTGCTCCTGTAAAGTTACCAGAAACAGTAACGGTTGGAGGCGTAATATCTGGATATTGTGAGATAGGCAATGTAGTCAAGGCAATGATTCCTACGATGACAAGCACCAATGAGGTAACAATTGCGGTGATTGGCCTTTTTATAAAAACATCTGCTATCATTTCTATATTTTTTAATTTTTTTGAGTCTTTGAGTTGATAAGTCTATGAGTTTAAAGCTTATGTGTTGATAAGACATCTTTATGATTTTGAACTCATAAACTTTGTACTCATAAACCTTAAAACTCATTTACTCATAAACTCTCAATAAGCTTATTTTTTCGCTGGTGTAGCCGAAGGAACTTCCGTTGTATAAACAGCACCTTCACGTAAATTTTGAATTCCTTCAACGACTATTTTATCGCCTTCTTTCAACCCTTCTTTCACAATAATGTTAGTACCCAAAGCTGTTCCCAAGTGTACTCTTTTTTGCGTTACTTTACTGCTATCGCCCGGTACATACACAAAAAATTCTCCTAATTGTTCAGAGATTGCTTTGTAAGGAATCACAACGGCTTTGCTAGAAGTACTCAATACTCTAACGGTTCCAGTCATGCCTGAACGAAGTAAATTCTTAGGATTAGGGAAAGCCAGTCTAGTTTTTATCGTTCCAGTTTGTGGGTCAACGGCTCTATCCATCAAAAGGATTTTTCCTGTATGTGGATAAATATCTCCCCCAAATGCAAGTGTAAAAGTAGAATCATTGTTGGCTTTCCCTTTTTGGATTAAGTTGCTGAAGTAGTAAATATCTTTTTGGTCAACATTAAAATCAACCGCTAATTGATTATCCGTAGAAACCGTATTCAAAATCGTTTGTCCTGCCGTTACAGCTGCTCCTTTTTTCACTAAAGAAATACCAATTGTTCCATCAAAAGGCGCATATACTTTGGTGTAACGCACATTGGTTTGTACACCTTTGATATTTGCTTTTGAGGCTTCCACTTGTTTTTTAGCTACTTCCAAAGCAGCATCTGCATTATCAACCAATTGTTTGGCTACGGCATCATTTTTCGCTAATTCTTGAAAACGATTCGCATCTTTTTGTGCTTTTGCTAAATTGGCTTCTTGTACGCTCAAATTCGCTACGGCTTGGTCGTAATTTGCTTCATATAACTGTGTATCAATTGAATACAACAATTGTCCTTTGCGAACTCTTGAACCATCGCTAAAATGTACGCCCGTAATAAAACCACTTACTTGTGGTCTTAATTCTACCACATCCAAAGCCGTTACTGTAGCAGGATATTCATCATGATACGAAGCATCTGTTACTTGTACGGCTTCAATCGTTACAGGAACGGGAGGCAATGCTGGCATTTGTCCTGCCTTTTTATCACCGCATGAGCTTAATAAAAATAAAGCCGCAATGATTGAAAATTGTGTTGATTTATCGAAAAACATATTGATTCTGTTCATTTATTTGTCTGTTATTCGTTGCTGTTTTACCAGAAGATTATTTTGTGAATGAGTGAATCATTTCTAAAGAAAATTCCATTCGCAATTCACTAACTCACAACTCATCTATTAATTAATAAGCTAATTGTCCTAATGATTTTTGTACATCTACTTTACTCGATAACACCAAGTAAAGTGAATTATAATAATTGATTCTTGCCGTGCGAAGGTCGGTTTCAGAAGTAATTACTTCTAAATATGTTTTAATGCCCGAACGATATTGCAATTGAATTAAATCATAGACTTCTTTTGCCAATTCCATGTTTTCTTTTTGTGAAAGAAACACTGCCAAATTACTCTTATAAGTAGCTAAAGCTTGTTGGTATTCTGTGTTGACGCTCAATTTCAGATTTTTAACGTCTAAATCTACACGCTTGAGTTGCCATTCGGCAGAGTTGATATTGGCTTTTCGTTTTCCTCCTTGAAAAATCGGTAAAGAAAGTGTTATGTTGGCGAATGAGTTCGGATAATTTCTTGAATATAAATCTGTAAACGAGTTATTCAAAAAGTTAAGATTATACGCTCCGTTGAAAGAAACCGAAGGTAAATAACTCCATTTATTGTACTTCAATTCGGCTTCACGAAGGTTTTTTAAAGTAGCTAATTGTTTGTATTCAATGCGTGAAGTAAAATCTGATTGTTGTAAAGTATCAATCACGATGTCTCTATCTAATTGTAAAGTATCATACACAATCACCAATTCTTCGTTTTCAGGATATGCCATCAACGACTTCAAGTTTTGTAATCTTGCTTTCAACAATTCTTCATTGCTTTTCTTCAATGCCAAAGTATTGTTCAAAGTAATGCTTACTCTTTTGTAATCTATTTTATCCGTAGTTCCTGCATTGTATTGATTTTTAGCATCTTTCAAACTTCTTTGTAAACGAATAATGTCGCCTTCGGTTACTTTTATTTGTTGTTTCGTTGCCAATACTGCATAAAAAGCTTTGGAAACATTAGCCGCTAAATTGATTTTAGCATTCGCCGTTGTTTGGCTTGCTTGCAAACGCACATCGTTCTGACTTCTATTCGCTAAAAGTGCATCACGATTAAAAAGGTTTTGCGAAAGCGAAAACTGTGCCGCCGAAGTATTATCAACACCCAATTTTACAGGGTTTCCACCGATGATACTTGTCTGAACCAAAAAGTTATGCTGTAGATTGTAGTTAAAATTGATTTGAGGATACCAATCGGCTAATTTTCCCTTGATGGTGTTTTCAACGATGCGCTGGTCGATAAGTGATTGTTGAATTTGTGGGTGATTTTTTATCGCATATTGTACTACATTCTCAAGCGTGGCATCATCTAATTTGGGCGTTGCCACAAGCTTTTCCGACGAATTTTCTTGAACAACCGTTTGGGAGTATAGATTCGAGGGAATTTTTAAAACCAATAACGTTGTAAGCAACATCATTGGTAGTATTTTTCTAGTCTGACGCATGAATTTGATAGGTAAAATAATTTGTTTTGAATAAATATAAACGGACTTACTGCATTATTTGGATAATAACATGACTTTATAACCTATAAAAAATGATATTCGTTCATGAATTGAAAAAAATAGTCAATTTTGTTGTCTATTTTTTTCAAAATAGGATTATGGCACTTTCTCAATAGTATCTTCTCTTTCTGAAAAATACGTTTTACTACAATGCCTACTCTTCAAAATCATTACGAAATCATTTATTACTACACATTGGATTATCAATCCCAATCATTTAAAAGGCTTATAATACCTTATAAATCTTCCTCTGATTTCAACAAAATTGATATTGACAAAATCTGAAAACAAAGTTCCTACATTTTTTAAAAGGGGCTGTTATACAAATTCCTGTTATTTCTACCATTATTGCTGATGGCAATCTGTATTTGATAAAATTCAGTCTCTGCTTAATTGCTGATTCACAAAGAGCTAAACAAGTACAATCTGTATTCCTCTCATTTTTCTTCTAAGTAAAATTTTTATAAAATCTGTAAAGGCATTGTAAAGTTTTTCCGCAATTTATAGATTAATTCTAATGAGTAATTGGACATAACTTATAAGATTACCCCTAGCTGTTTGTTTAGGATATTTGAGGTAATAACTTTGTTTGGTGAACTAAATATTGGATAAATCCTATTATGAATCTCCAATTTTCAAACTGACAAAATCCATTTTTTCTTCTTTTAGAATTGTCCAAAAATTAATTGATTTATGACTAGTAAAAATAATAATTCAGACGAAGTTCTTGATGTAGTATTGATTGGAGCAGGAATTATGAGTGCCACGTTAGGAGCATTACTCAAAGAACTGCAACCAGATTTAAGTATAGAAGTATTTGAACGCTTAGACATTGCGGCAGCCGAAAGTTCGGATGCTTGGAATAATGCGGGAACTGGCCACTCGGCTTTTTGCGAATTAAACTATACGCCTCAATTACCTGATGGTTCTGTCGAGATTTCAAAGGCAATTGCTATTGCAGAGTCTTTTGAAGTATCAAAACAGTTTTGGTCTTATCTTGTACAGAAAAGAAATGATGTGTCGCCAGAGGCTTTTATCAAAAGTACTCCGCACATGAGTTTTGTTTGGGGCGAAAAAAATGTAGAGTATTTACATAAAAGATTTACCCGTTTGCAAGAATCCCATTTATTCAACGGAATGATTTATTCTGAAGACCCACAACAACTTTCGGAATGGATGCCTTTGGTAATGGAAGGTAGAAATCCAGAGGAAAAAGTGGCAGCAACCAGAATGGATTTAGGAACAGATGTAAACTTTGGTTCATTAACCAGAATTATGTTTGAAGACTTACAACATGATCAAAATGTTTCGATTCATTTCAATCATGAAGTAAGAAAGCTGAAGAAAAAAGACGGTTTCTGGAAAATAAAAGTAAAAGATTTGACAACTGGCGAGAAAAGAGTTGTTAGAGCTAAATTCGTCTTCATCGGTGCTGGTGGTGGTTCATTACCATTATTAGAAAAAGCTGCGATTCCAGAAGGAAAAGGTTTTGGTGGTTTCCCTGTAAGTGGACAATGGTTGAAATGTGTAAATCCAGAAATTATCGAGCGTCACAACGCTAAAGTATATGGAAAAGCTGCTGTTGGTTCTCCGCCAATGTCGGTTCCTCACTTGGATACTCGTATGATTGATGGTAAAAAAGCATTACTTTTTGGTCCTTACGCAGGTTTCTCGACTCGTTTCTTGAAAAATGGTTCATTGTTAGATTTACCTTTATCTATCAAACCAAATAATATTTACCCGATGATTTCGGCTGGTTTAGACAATATTCCTTTGACAAAATATTTAATTGACCAAGTTCGTCAATCGCCAGAAGATCGTTTGGTGGCTCTTAGAGACTATTTGCCAAATGCTAAAATGGAAGATTGGGAATTAGAAACGGCTGGTCAGCGTGTACAAGTAATTAAGAAAGACCCAAAACATGGTGGAATTCTTGAATTCGGAACAGAAGTAGTAAGTGCTGCAGACGGTTCAATAGCAGCTTTGTTAGGCGCTTCTCCGGGCGCATCAACTGCGGTTTCAATTATGCTTACTTTGTTGGAACGTTGTTATCCAGAACAATTGAAATCTGGTGAATGGCAAGAAAAACTAAAACAAATGATTCCTTCATTCGGTGAATCTTTGAGCAAAAATGCCGAATTAAGCGAAAATATAAGAATGCAAACAGCGGAAGCGCTACAATTACAAGTAGCGGTATAATCGTTTTGTTTTCGAAATAGAAAGTCAATTAAGGGAAGCCTTGATTGACTTTTTTGTTTTACACCAATTAAAAGAGGATAGAAAAGAATAATGAATGCGCTTAAATTTAGACAATCAATCGTCATAAACAGCATTCAAATGTTTCAGCTTAGACTTTCGTTTTTACTCTTTTTGCTATTAAGTATTTTTACTTTTTCAGAAAGTATTGCACAAAAAACGCCTGCTAATTTTAAAGTCATTGGTTTTTATACTGCCAAGAACGATCAAGCGCATATTAGTTATGTACACGAAGCCAATAAATGGTTTGCTGAAATGGCGAAAAAACATCATTTCAGTTATGATTCTACCAATAATTGGCAAAACCTGAATGCTGATTTTCTTTCAACATATCAAGTTGTACTATTTTTGGATACTCGTCCCGAAACGCCTGAGCAAAGAATCGCATTTCAGCAATACATGGAAAATGGCGGTGCTTGGATGGGATTTCATTTTGCAGGTTTTGCTCTCAACAATTCTACTTATCCCCAAAATTGGGATTGGTATCATGAACAGTTTTTAGGCTCTGGCGAATATAAAAGCAATACTTGGCGACCAACTTCTGCAATATTAAAAGTCGAAGATTCAAAACATCCAATTGCAAAACATTTGCCCCAAACCTTTGCTTCTGCACCAAATGAATGGTATCGTTGGGCGAATGATTTACGAAAAAATCCTTCTATTGAAGTATTACTTTCTATTCATCCCAATAGTTTTCCATTAGGAACTGGACCCAAAGCACATGAAATTTGGCACAGTGGCGACTATCCTGTGGTTTGGACGAACAAAAAGTATAAAATGATTTACGTCAATATGGGACATAATGACATTGATTATGAGCACAAAACAAACGCAGATTTATCGAATACTTTTCAGAACAAAATACAAAGTCAGTTAATACTTAATGGACTTTTATGGTTAGGGAAAAAATAAAAACGCCCAAATGGACAATTAGACCATTTGGGCATTTTTATTTATTCTTTCTCAATTTGGATATTTATAGAACAATTACTTTATTTGAAGGAATAAAAACACCCAGCAGCCTATGTAATGCAGATAATAAATTAAAGCAAATAAAAGCTTTGTACATTGGTATGTTAGATTCATGACACAGATTTAAAGTTTACAAACCTTATTTAACTATCCTCACCTTGAACTTTTCAGAACAACAAGTAGAAACACTTGCTCCGGATGCTGCTTCTTTGAAAGCAGGCAAGGCATTATCGAATGCCAATCAGTGGTTGGTAAAGCAAATCAATGAGCGAGTACTTTGGGGCGAAATCAAAGGAAGTGGCTCAAAACCTTATCGAACCCAAATAGATTTACAAAATATCGCCTATAAATGCTCCTGCCCTTCTTTCAAATTCCCTTGTAAGCATGGTATTGGCTTGATGATGGCTTTTGCTAAACAACCCACTTTGTTTTCAAAAACTGATATTGAACCTGACTGGGTAAAGGAATGGATGGATAAACGAAGTCAGAAAGCAGAGAAAAAAGCAGAAGTAAGTACGCCAATTTCGTCAGATAATGATGAGAAAGCCTCAAAAAGCAAAGAAAAGCGTCAAAACGAACGCCTTTTACAAGTAGAAGGCGGGATTGCTGAATTAGAGTTGTGGCTGAAAGATTTGCTAAGAACTGGCTTTTTATCCTTGCCAAGCAAAGGCGTTCAATACTTTGAGCAAACGGCGGCTCGCATGGTCGATGCCAAAGCAACAGGTTTGGCAGGAAGAGTTCGGGCTTTTAGAGACTTAAATTATCTTCATAATAATGATTGGCAAAAAGAATCTCTGCGAATTGCCGCCGAATTGTTTTTGCTGATAGAAGCTTTTAAAAACGCTTCAAAATTATCCCCTGAATGGCAACAAAGTCTTAAAAATTTAGTGGGCTGGAATCAATCATCTAAAGAATTATTACAAAATCATGATGCTGAAAAAGTAAAAGATATTTGGATAGCTTTAGGACAAGAACAGCAAGAATCAGAAGGGATAATTGTACAACGCAATTGGCTTTGGGGTACAAAAACGAATCGCTCGGCTTTGATTCTCAATTTTGGTACGCCTTATTCTCCACTCGAAAATGTCATTTTACCTGGAACTTTCATTGAAGCAGAATTAGCCTTTTTCCCTGCTGTTTTGCCACATCGAGCGGTTATTTATCTACAAAAAGGATTTGTTGAAAAACTTGATACAATTCCTGAAATGCTTGACGATTGGACGGCGGCGTTTCAATACCGTTCGGAATTACTCAGTAAATATCCATTTGTGAATGATATTCCGATGATTATCAAATGTTTGCGTTTTGTCCTCAATCAAAAGAAACATATCCTTTGCGATGAAAATAAGTACTACCATGAAATAAGTCTTTCTTGGACAGAGGAAAAAATGCTAACACTCTACGCCTACGCAGGAAGTACACCTGTGAATTTAGCAGGGGTTTTCAGACGAGATGGCTTTTTGCCTTTGGGAATTGTAGAAGGAGACAACTATTTAATGTTATAAAATATGTTACAACAGCTTATCAATACTGCACTTCTTGGCACAGAAAAAATGGGCTTTGATGAAAAATTATTGCCTGAAAGTATCCGCAATATTATCGAGAAAATGCCTGACACAGACAAAGAAGCCCGTTTTTTTAAAACGGTAGCACTCTTGTCATTTTATGAAGAAGCAGGACAAAAACCTAAACGTTTTGAAGGAGATTTTCCGATAGAAAACCTTAAAAGTGACGCTGTAGTTGCGTCCCCAAAATTTGCTTCTATCTTGAATGAAATCCTTGAAATTCCATACAATTTAAGAAATGATTTATTGACGCTTTGGCTTGATAAATTGATAGAAAATAAACAAATCTGTACGGCAAAATCAACCGTTGCGTTGTTGAATTCGATAGAGAGTTTACCTAAAAAATTACATCCAAAAATCATTAAAGTACTCAGTAAAAATGGTTTAGAATTATTGGCTTTCAAAACAAGTATCTCAGCCACAACACAAGTTTCAGATGAACAAATCTGGAAAGAAGGCAAGCTTGCCGAACGAAGAGAATTATTTAGTGAACTGAGAAATGAAGACGCTCAGAAAGCTTTGGCTTTATTGGAAAGTACTTGGAAAGAGGAATCGTTGAATGATAAAAGAGCTTTTGTAGAAGTAATAAAAACAACTTTTCAGCCCTCGGATGTCGTTTTTTTAGAAAGTATTCTTCCAGAATTTGCCTTCAAAGCAAAAGAACGTAAAACGCAAAAAGAAATCAGACAGACGATAAAAGGTTTGTTGATGGGAATAAAAACCACTGAAAGTTATAGCAATACTGCGGCAGCTTTAAAAAGTTATTTTCATCAGGAAAAAGCCAAAGGAATGATGGGATGGATTGGCAAAGAAAATAAAGTCCTTGTACTCCCCGATACAGACGACGACTTTATGAATACCAGTAAAATGGAGGCTGAGTACGGCATGGAGTTATCGCCAGACGTTGCCATATTCACCACAAACCAGCATTATTGGTTTGCTTGTTTCTTAGAATATTTACCTTTTGATTTTTGGACTCAGCATTTAGAAAAAGATGTACCCGCAACGGTAAAGTACTTTATTTCAGAAGTTTTTACGGTAAAACTCTCAGGAAAAAAATTAGCCATTTTTTTGAATGCACTTATCAATAATGCCCTTCAACATAAAAATGTAGCTTTAGCAAAAGCTCTTTTGAAAATTACTTCTTTGAACGACCAACTTCCTCTTTTGGGTTTATTACCCGAAGATGAGAAAGAAGAGTACATACTTTCAACCAAACAATTAGCTTCGCTTCAAGCCTTAGAAGCTTGTTTTAGTAATTTTCATGGTACTTGGTCGGCAGATTTTTCAAAGGCTATTTTACAAGAATGTTATACCATACTCATCGAAAAGAATACTTATATCTCAGAACAGCTTGGCGTTAATATGGTAAAATATTTACATCCTTCTGTCAGTGTTTTCTTGCTTAATACCAATCAGTATCCTGCTTCAACCAATCATTATTATATCAGACATTGGGAAAAATATTTTGTGGAAGCGATTGTAAAATCACAGAGAATCAGACAAAAAATAAATACGTAAAGCTTAACTGTTGTATCAAAAATATTAGATAAAAGTCCCCATTTTAAACAATTATCCTATGACTCTTTTACGCCAACACGCAGAAGTACAATTTTCGGAAGAATTAGCCGAACTCAAAAAACAAGATACAGGACATTTGCCTCCGAACTGGCAATTAACGCCACAAGCGGTAGTTACTTATTTAATGGGGGGGAAACTTAAAAATGGCTTTGAGATTTCGCCAAAATATATTGGCGACCGTCGTTTGATGGAAATAGCCGTGGCGACACTCACGACCGACCGAGCTTTGTTACTTTACGGTTTGCCCGGAACAGCAAAATCTTGGGTTTCAGAACACATAGCAGCGGCAATCTCTGGCGACTCTACTTTATTGATTCAAGGAACGGCAGGAACAGGAGAAGAAGCCATTCGTTACGGCTGGAATTACGCTCGCCTATTGGCAGAAGGCCCAAGCGAAGGAGCATTAGTAACTACGCCTATGATGACCGCCATGAAAAACGGAAAAATCGCCAGAATTGAAGAATTGACACGTATTTCAGCAGATGTGCAAGACACTTTGATTACGGTACTTTCCGAGAAAACAATGCCTATTCCTGAATTGAGTATTGAAGTACAAGCTATCCGAGGATTTAATGTAATCGCTACTGCCAATAACCGAGACAAAGGCGTAAATGAACTTTCGGGAGCATTGAAGAGACGTTTCAATACCGTTATTTTACCCCTTCCAGAGACTGCAAAAGAAGAAGTTGATATTGTTCGTAGGCGAGTAGCCAGCCTTGCAAAAAGTTTGGATTTACCCGTACAAGCTCCTGCTTTACAGGAAATTCAGCGTATTGTAAAGATTTTCAGAGAATTAAGGAATGGCGTAACCGAAGACGGAAAAACCAAACTAAAATCGCCGACAGGTTCGCTAAGTACTGCCGAAGCAATTTCGGTTGTGAATAATGGTTTAGCTTTAGCCGCTCATTTTGGCGATGGTAATATGAATGCCCAAGATTTAGCCGCAGGCATCATGGGAGCAATCGTAAAAGACCCCGTACAAGACAAAATCGTATGGAAAGAGTATTTAGAAACAGTTATTAAAAGCAGAGAAGAATGGAAAGATATTTATCGGGCTTGTAGGGAGTTGTCGTAATCTTATATCACTTATTTACCATCTTAATTCTAATCTTATGAACACGAAAGAACAGGCTATTCAACAAGCTTATGATAGAACTCTTTGGCAAATTGAACATAGCAATCTGAATGAAGCTAAAGACCTATCAAAATCATTGGATAATTTAAAATCTATTTTGTTGGGCGAAGTACCCGTACCAGCCAATTTTAGGGAAATAGTTATAGGATTCAAACATAATTATTTAACTACCTTTTTAACGGTTGCTATTTCGCATAACTATCAGCTTTGGAGTTCCCAAGACCCAATTATACAAAGCTTGATAAAACCTGCTAACCAAGACTCAGGAGTATATTGGTTAGTGAATGCGTACATATTCTACAAACTAACAAATTCCGAAACCGATGATGCTGATGATTGTTTAGACTTTTTGCAAAAGCAAGGATTTACAAAAAAGCAAATTGTAGAATGTGTGATTGAGAGTAAAAGTTATAATACATATTTTAGGGATATATATCATAATGATGGAAAGTCGGAAAGGAAATTAACTTCATTTGCTAAATTCTTACTCAAACTTCTAAAGGAAAACAAAAATATTCTTGGGATTTCTTTTGGTGAAAATTACTTAGATTTAGTGGAAAATGGTGCATTTCATGGTTATAATTCAACAGGTTTTAGAGATGCTACACTTCAATTTTTATATGAATATTACCCTCAAGGGCTGGAGGGTAAATATGAGAAGTATATATGTGATTCACAAATCTATGATAATAAGACAATCCTCAAATTTAATTTGAGCAACGCCCTTTTTATCCTTGAAAAGAATACTCAAAAACATGAAGAAGTAGTTTTAAATGCCATGTTTAAAGGAAAAGCTCTATTTGAAGAGAAATTTTCAATTTATGCCAAACTATGCGAAAGTTTTCCAAGTAAATATCAAGTAAAAGTTCTTGAACTCATAGACGAGTATATGAATGAACGAGCAAAATCAACTTTTCATGTTGATAGAGTATGGGGTATGATGTATGAAAATGATGCAATTTATGAACAAACACGTTATCGGTTAAGTACGGCTATGGCAAAATTCTTATTGAAATATGATGCCGAAAATGCCCAAGTTAAAATACATACTTACGTTTCAACATCAGATTTTTTATATCCTGAATTTATACGCTTCTTAAGTAATGAATTTAAAGAGAATAGTTTAGAGTATTTAGCAATTGCTTTATACAAATCTGTCAAATATGTAAGGAAGGATTATTTTTCAACAGTTTTGTTTTGTATAGGAAATTATAATTTTCAATCAATTGAAGATAAGATTTGGGATTTTGCTGAAAATCATGCAAACAAAGCAAATCGAATACTGGCTGCTCAGGCACTCAGTAAATTAGGAGATGCAGTTTTTGAACGAGCGAAAGGATTATTAAGTGCTAAAACTGTTGATAGTAGAGTTACTGGGGCTTTGGTATTATCATACTTAAATACCGATGTTGCCATTGATGCTCTTAAAAAAGTTGTTGACACAGAGAAAAATGATGATACTCGTGATATAATTTTAGAAACACTTTCAGAACAACTTTACGGAAGAAAACTGACCTTTTCTCAACTTCAAGAACTGATACAAACAGCAGAAAAACGAGGAAAACTTAATAAGTTTAATGAAAAATGGATTGATGAGAGTACATTACCAAAGCTTGTTTGGGAAGAAAATGGTACAGAACTAAATCAATCTCAAGTTAGATTCCTTTTCTATCGGATGGCTCGAAGTAAAGGGTTAAATTCTGATATTGAAGCTCGTCAAGTAATCAATGCGTTGGATAAAAGTAAATGTGGTGAATTTGCTAAAAAACTGATTCAAGCCTTTTTTGAAAGTGGTTCTAATACAAATTTTAAGCATTATCTCTCTACTGGTGGGCAGATGGGAGGAAATGAGATTTTACCAATCTTGAATACCATTTTCAAGAAAAACATGGAGGATAAGCGATATAAAATGGCTGAATACTCGGTGGAAGCGATAGCGATGGTTGGTACAGATAAAGCACTAAGAATCGTTGAAGTTATTTCGAGAAAATTTGCCAGTAAACGCCCTTCTGTAAGTGAAAGAGCTATACAAGCATTGGATGCTGCTGCCCTCGAATTAAATATAACTGCCGATGAATTAGCAGATAGAATAGTTCCAGACTTTGGCTTTGATGGCTTGTTTAAACCATTTAAGGTTGGCGAGGATGAATATCGTGTTTTTGTTAATTCAGATTTTAACCTATGTTTTTTCGATGAAGATAACAAAATGCGTAAAGCCGTTCCAAAAGAGACTCCTTCTGATTTAAAAAAAGAGTTTAAAGAAATTGAAAAGGAAATCAGAGACATCGTAAAAACCCAAAGTAGCCGCTTAGAAAATTGCTTGACAGATTCAAGACATTGGAAAGCCAAGCAATGGCAAGTAATTTTCTTACAGAACCCAATTATGTTTGTCTATGCAATGAAGCTTCTTTGGGGAGTATTTGATGAAAATGATACTTTGAAGGAGGTCTTTTATTGCTCAGATGGAGCGTCCCTTTACAATGAAAAGGATGAAGAAATAACCTTAAACAATACTGATACCATTAGAATTTTACATCCTATTTATCTGATTTCAGAACAGTTGGTGACTTGGAAAGACAAAACCTATGAAATAAGCTTTAAGGGAATATTCCCACAACTTGAGAGGAAAACATTTCATATTCTTGAAGAAGAAAAGGAAAAAAATTATACTCGTGTATTGGCTAATGTAGATATTCCAAAGGGGGCAGATTTTGTATCTTCAACGATTGAAAAGTATGGCTGGATTAAATCTAATGGCGATGGTGGGCGACTTGAGCTTACAAAGAAGTTCAAAAGAAATGATATTAAAGCATCAGTACATATTGAAGGCTTATATGCTTGGTATCAAGGTGGAACAGCTACTGCTACTGTAAAGGATATTTATTTTATGAAGGAAAATTGGCAGGATAAAATTGTGCTCAAAAACATACCTCCAATATTTTACTCAGAAGTAATTGCTGATATAGATAAACTCATTCAAGCTACTTAAACTATGCCTATAACAATCCTCGGTATTCGTCATCATGGTGTGGGGTCGGCAAAAAATGTGGCTGAACGCTTGGAACAACTGTGTCCTGATATGATTTTGATTGAAGGCCCGCCCGAAATCACCGAAGCTTTAGCATTAGTCGGTCATACGGATTTGAAACCGCCTGTATCGGTAATGATTTATAATACCGAAAACCCCAGACAATCATCATTTTATCCTTTTGCAGCGTATTCGCCCGAATGGGTGGCGGCTGTTTATGCCAACAAAAATAATATTCCTTTACGAGCGATGGACTTGCCTGCGGCGATTGGATTTCAGATTGATACTTTGAAACAACAAGAAGCTCAGGCAATGGCTGAACAAAAAAGTGAAACGGAAGAAACGGATACGCCAATTCTTCCTCCTAAAATTTCCCCTCGTGACCCTCTTGGCTATTTGGCAGAAGTATCGGGCTTTAGTTCTGGAGAAGCTTTTTGGGAACATCACTTTGAAAAAAATTATATTAAAAATAACGCCACAGACCACTTCGAGGCGGTTGCTTTAGCGATGGGTTCGCTCAGAGAACAGCAGGTTTTATCTTCTTTAGACGAAGAAAACGTCTATCGTGAAGCCTATATGCGTGAAGTAATTCGGAAAGCACAAAATGAATTATACAGCAATATCGTCGTGATTTGTGGGGCTTGGCATGCCCCTGTACTTCAAGAAGTAGATAAATCGGCTAAGGCTGATACCAAGATTTTAAAAGCTTTGCCCAAAACAAAAATCAAAGTATTAGCAACTTGGATTCCGTGGACAAATCAGCGACTTTCGATACACTCGGGCTATGGTGCAGGCATTTATTCGCCGGGATGGTTTGAACATATCTGGAAAATACCTGATGATTATGATTTACATTGGTTGACCAAAGTAGCCGATGTGTTCAGAAAAAAGAATGTAGATATTTCTACGGCTCATATCATTGAAGCGGTGCGTTTGGCTGAAAGCTTGGCGGCTTTGCGTAATTTCCCCAAAGTCAGTTTAGAAGAACTTAACGAAGCTACTTTGGCTGTTATGTGCATGGGCGATGCTATTATGCTAAACTTAGTGCGAGAGGAATTAATTATAGGAAAAAAGCTGGGCAAAGTGCCTGTTGATATTCCTAAAGTACCTCTCCAAGAAGATTTTGAGCGGACAATCAAATCGCTCCGTTTACCGCTTACGGCGAATGCAAAACAGTACGATTTGGATTTACGTAATGAGAATGATTTAAAGAGAAGTATTTTTTTACATCGTTTAGAAATTCTGGAAATTACTTGGGCAAAACGTGTGGACAGTAGAAGTAAAGGTACTTTCAAGGAGTCATGGAAATTGGAATGGGAACCCGAAATGATGATTTCAATCATCGACAAAGCCTTTTTTGGTAATACCATTCAGACGGCAGCCCAACAAGTAATTAAAAATCAATTAGAGCAAGAAACTTCTGTTGGAAAAGTAGCCGAACTGATTCAAAAAACCATTCCTGCTGAATTATTTGAAATTATCGGCGTATTGCTAAACAAAGTAGATGAGCTTGCGACAATTTCAGCCGACATTATGGATTTGATGTTTGCTTATCCGCCTTTGGTACAAGTAAGTCGTTATGGAAACGTTCGTAAAACTGACCTTTCAATGATTCAAGGCATTGTAGATAGCCTAATTACTAAAATAGCCATTGGTTTACCAAATGCTTGTTATGGATTAGATGAAGTTAATGCTGAGAAGATGTTTCAAAAAATTGGACAAGTAAATCAGGCCGTTCAATTGAATGACAAACCTGAAATTGACCAAATATGGATGGACGCTTTGAGTAAATTATTAAAAAAAACAGGCGTAAATCAACTTATAAAAGGTTGTACTTGTCGCTTATTATTGGATGCTCAATACCTTTCAGAAGAAGAAACAGACAGACAGCTATATTATTCATTATCAGCCAATAACGACCCCATAGAAGTAGCCGCTTGGATTGAAGGCTTTTTGAAAGGAAGTGGAATGATTTTGATTTATGACAACAAACTGTGGAATCTGATTTATCGCTGGGTAGTCCAAATTCAGGAAGATGTTTTTATGGAATTATTACCCATTTTACGCCGAACCTTTTCCAAGTTTGAATACGCCGAACGACGTCAGATTGGTGAAAAAGCAAAAGCAGGAATCATTACAGATGATTATGCAAGTACTTCAAATACAGCAGAAGAATTAGACGAGAAACGAGCAGAAATGGTTTTACCTGTGTTGGAAATGTTAATGGGAATATGATGACAAACGAAGAACAACTCAAAAAATGGCGGTTAATTTTGGGCGGAGATGAAGCCGATGGAATTGGTTGCCAGTTATCTGATACAGAAATTCAGATTGATAAGGCCCTGACGGCTTTGTATGATTTGGACAAAAAGCAAAAATTCGATTATACTCAGTCGAAAACTAAAGGTGGGAGCGAAAGTTCAAGTCCAAGTGTTGCTCGTTGGTTGGGGGATATTCGTAATTATTTTCCGCAGTCGGTTGTGAAAGTCATGCAAAATGATGCTTTGAAACATCCAGAGTTGCAAAAGAAAATGATGCTCGAACCCGAAATTTTAGAGCAGACCACACCCGACGTACATTTGGTAGCAACTTTGATGGAACTGGGAAAATTAATCCCTTCAAAAACAAAAGACACCGCTCGCCGTGTCGTTGAAAAAGTAGTGGATGAATTGATGCAAAAATTAGAGCAAAAAACAATTGCTGCTTTGTCAGGTGCATTAAGCCGTTCGGTTAGGAATTATCGTCCTCGCTATAATGAAATAGATTGGAATACCACCATCAGAAAGAATCTCAAACATTATCAGCCTGATTACAAGACGATTATTCCAGAAGTAAAAGTGGGTTATGGACGAAAAGCAAAGCGTTCGCTCAAAGATATTGTACTGTGTTTAGACCAAAGTGGTTCTATGGGGACGTCTGTGGTGTATTCTGGCATTTTTGGGGCTGTGATGGCTTCTTTGCCTAATGTAAAAACCCAGATGATTGTATTTGATACACAAGTAGCAGACCTTACAGAAGACTTGCAAGACCCTGTTGATTTACTTTTTGGCGTACAGTTAGGAGGCGGAACAGACATTAATTTGGCTTTACAGTACTGTCAGGAAATTATTAAAAAGCCTGATGACACAATTTTGGTATTGATTACAGATTTGTATGAAGGCGGAAATCTTGCACAGATGCGTAAACGTGTCGTTGCCTTAGTTGAGTTGGGGGTACAAGTAATTTGTTTACTTGCCCTTAATGATGATGGAAGTCCTTCTTATGATGCCGCTAATGCGAAATTCTTTTCTGAGCATCATATTCCTGTTTTTGCTTGTACTCCCGATATGTTTCCAGATTTGATGGCTTCAGCTATTCAAAAGAAAGATTTATTTCAATGGGCTGGCGAAAATGATATCGTATTGAAGGGTCTTTCATAAATCAGTCAAAAAGAGTTTTGCATAATATTTCTCCAAATGGTCAAAAAGATCATTTGGAGAAAGTGGGAAACGCATATAAATCGACTAAATAGTTAAAAGATCTGATAGATTCATATAAAAATCTACTTTTATTCTTCTTCTAAATAATCCAAATCCTTACCATGTGTTTCAGGAATGGTTAAAATAGAATAGAATGCCAATGTAAAGCAAATTACGCCAACAATAGCTGCGGCATGAAATACGCCTATTTCTACTTTCAAATTTGCGTAAAGTACAGTCATACCAATTACCGTTCCACGTACCATATTCGGAACAGTAGTAGCGGCAGTTGCTCTAAGGTTTGTCCCAAATTGTTCGGCACCGATAGTAACGAACATCGCCCAATATCCTACTGAAAAACCCATACAAACACATAATATATATAAACCAGATGCTGTAGAAATACCTGCATAAAGGAAGATGATACTACAAATCAATGAAAGGACTAACAGAATAGTAACCGCTTTTTTTCTGGATTCTAATAACTGACTTATCACACCACTAGATAAGTCGCCTATGGCAAGGCCTACATAGCAAAACATAATAGCTTTACCAGGTTCAATATTTTCTGGAATACCCATTTTCTTTCCAAATTCATTGGCGAAAGTGGCTAAAATACCAATTACAAACCATGTAGGCATACCAATAGCAATACATTTTAAATATCGTTGTAGTCTATCCGCATTTGTAAAAAGAGCGAAGAAATTACCTTTACTTACATGTTTCTGTTTCTTAGCATTTTCAAACATACCAGATTCAAAAACGCTTATTCTCATCAAAAGTAGGATAATACCTAAACCGCCACCAATAAAATAAGCATTTCGCCAACCACCAAATTGGGTTACGGTAAAATATGCAGCTACTGCGCCGAACAAGCCAACACCAGCAACTAAAGAAGAGCCTAATGCTCGTAATTCTTTAGGCAATACTTCCGAAACTAAAGTAATTCCTGCCCCTAATTCACCCGCTAAACCTACCCCAGCGATAAATCGTAAAATAGCATAAGTAGTAGGGTCTTGGATAAAACCACAAGCAATATTGGCAATAGAATAAGTAACAATAGAACCAAAAAGTACAGATAATCTTCCTTTTTTATCTCCTAAAACGCCCCATAAAATCCCTCCTATTAATAAACCACCCATTTGCCAATTTAGAATATCTTTTCCGACAGAAGAGATTTCCTCATCATTCAAGCCTAAATCTCGCAAACTTGAAACCCGAACAATTCCAAATAAAAGAAGATCATAAATATCAACAAAATAACCTAAAGAGGCGACAATCACAGGGATACTCAGGAGATGTTGCAAGGGAGTTTTTGAAAGCGTATTAGTCATGTTCAATTTGTTAAAAAGGGTTTGTTACAAAAATCTTAAGGAAATACAATCAATCCAATTCTATTGTAACAAAATCTATTATTTAAATACATTAGGTCTATGTTTCTACTTCATTCATCATTAAATCTGTTTTTCCAATTTAAAGTATCTCAAATCTTAATATTTGACATTAATCATACTTTTAAGAAACTGTACTCATAACGCCATTGAATGAATTGTGGCTAGCTTTGTATAAAATTATTTATAATAATTGTTTCTTTATTTTAAAATTTTGCGACTATACACTTGTTGTTCTCGTATATTTTATGAAAACACACAAAACTTGATGAAAATTTTGTAAAAACAACTTTTGAAGAATAAAAGTTATGAATACAAGTATATTTTCAATCAACGCTATCTTCTCAATTTTTTTACGTCGAAACGAGTAAATAAAAGCTGAAATAGGAAAATAAATTTTAATTATTTTTTAATATTTTACAGAAATAGCCAACTTAATTTCTTAACTTGGGATAACAAATTCTTCGTTTGCTTCAAAACAAATTGAAAATTTTATAAATAACATTGAAATTGTCTTATTTTTTACTTTTTTATTCACTCCATTTTTAACCGCCAATAAACAATGGAAAAACGCTTACTTTTTATCTTAATATACCTAGCTCCACTTCTAGGTTTTAGCCAAAGTATTGAAAGAATCAAAATTGCTTCTATCACTCCTAGCGAAAATACAGGACAAGATTATAGCCCATGGCTAAATGATGACTTGAATGATCAAGTACAAAGTGCTTGGACAGGAAATTTCAAATGGGTTGATGTAACGCTTTCATTAGAAAGGTCATGTAAAGTTTCTAAAATATCTTTATACGATGCGCAAGGAACTTTTGAAAATACTCCCGTATCAATTTATGCTACAGATGGCACAAACAAAGTACTCTTAGGTCTTTTTAAAGGGCTAACATATAATTCGTTTGTTGACATCATTCTCGATACTCCTGTCGATGCAAAGGCTATCATCATTCATAAATATGCCAATGATATTCCGCAAAAGGTTCAAATCTATGGTATTCCAACAAGTGCCATTATTGTTCCAACACAACCTGTTGTAACTCCTGCGCCAGTTGTTGTGGTTGCACCAACAGTTGCGGCAGAACGCATTAAAATAACTGCTGTAAAACCAAGCGAGGAAACAGGTCAGGACTTTACACCTTGGTTGAATGATGATTTAAACAATTACGTTGAAAATGCTTGGGGAAGTAGTAATAATAGATGGGTTGATGTAAAATTGACCCTAGAAAAACGCAGTAAAATCACAAAATTATCTTTGTATGATACAGAAGGGTCTTTCACTGAACACCCTGTATCTCTTTATGCCTTAGACGGAACGAATAAGACATTACTAGGTACTTTTGAAGGACTTACTTATAAAACATTTGTTGATATTGTGGTAGCAAGCCCATTTGATGCGGATGCCATTATAGTGCGTAAGTATGGAAATGATATTCCGCAAAAAGTATATGTTTATGGTTTAGCGGCTACAACTCCTGCTGTATCAACACAAGAAGAACCAGTTGTAACACCTGAGCCTAATCCAGTTGTGATTACTCCAACGCCCGCACCCACTCCAACAGAGCCAACGGCTATTCCAGAACGCATTAAAATCATTGCTGTAAAACCTAGCGAAAATACAGGACAAGACTTTACTCCTTGGTTGAATGATGATTTAAACAATTACGTTGAAAGTGCTTGGGGAAGTAATAACAATAAATGGGTTGATGTTAAACTGACACTAGAAAAACGCAGTAAAATCACAAAATTATCTTTGTATGATACAGAAGGAACTTTTACAGAGCATCCTGTTTCTCTTTATGCTTTAGATGGTGCGAATAAAGTATTACTCGGTACTTTTGAAGGACTTACTTATAAAACATTTGTAGATATTGTAGTGGCAAGCCCATTCGATGCTGATGCCATTATTGTTCGTAAATATGGAAATGATATTCCGCAAAAAGTATATGTTTATGGTTTAGCGGCCACAACTCCTGCTGTATCAGTACCAGAAGAACCAGTTGTAACGCCTGAACCTGATCCAGTTGTGGTTACTCCAACGCCTACACCTACTCCTGTTGTGAAAGGTACAAAAATTACAATCGACCCTAAACGTTGGTATGAACTTAACACAATTGGAAGAGGTTTAAAAGAATTAGTTGATGGCGATTTAACAACTACCGTTGAACAAAGTTGGGTAAAAGTATTGACAAATTACGATGCCTACTATCCACTTCTTGACGATGAGCAAATCACATTAGAGAGCATTCGTTTTTACGATGGTCAAGGGATTTTTACAAATGACCCTATGACGCTTTCTATCATTACAGATAAATGGGAAAGAATTCCAGTTGCCAAATTCACAGGAGAAGCCTACAATACATGGGTTGGACCAGACCCTGCTAATCCAAGTTCATTTGTATTAGCAACCCCTCCAACTGGAAAGATTAGATATTTGGTTATCAATACTCATGGACAATATCCAACTGAAATGGAATTATATGGTACACATACACCAAGTACAAAGCCAGTAACTGTTGCACACAACACCGTTAAAATGAGAGATGGGTTTGGTGCAAATGGTTTCGAATGGGATTTTTACAACCCATTTGATGCTGATGAAATCGACGAAACAAAATTCAATGCAGTTAAATCTTTCACAGGATTCCGTCATTATTTAGACTGGGATAAATTAGAAGCTCGTGAAGGAAGTTATACTTTCAACCCTACATTCAATGGTGGCTGGGATTACGACAAAGTGTATGAACGTTGTAAAAAACAAGGAATTGAAGTATTGGCTTGTATCCAAACAGCTCCAGACTGGCTTGTAAATACGTATCCAGAGGCTCAAAGAGATCGCAATGTTACTCCTGTTAAATACGGAAAATCTATCACTGACCCTGCTTCTTATATTGAGCAAGCTCGTGTTGCGTTTCAATATGCCGCTCGCTATGGAAGCAACCCTAATGTTGATAGAACTCTTTTAAGTGTTTATGACAAACCACGTTGGACTTTCGACCGTGTAAATACTATTAAAGTAGGTTTAGGAGTAGTAAAATATATGGAATGTGGTAATGAGCGTGATAAATGGTGGAAAGGACGTAGTGCATATCAAACCGCTCGTGAGCATGCAGCAAATTTATCTGCATTCTATGATGGACATAAAAACACAATGGGTCCTGGTGTTGGTGCTAAAAATGCTGACCCTAATATGAAGATTGTAATGGCTGGATTAGCCTCTGCATCAACTGATTATGTAAGAGGAATGATTGATTGGTGTAAAGAATTCAGAGGTTATAAAGCTGATGGAACTGTTGATTTATGCTGGGACGTAATCAATTATCATCTTTATTCAGATGATGCCAATTCAAGCCAAAGCGGAACATCTAGTCGTGGTGCGGCACCAGAAGTATCAAAAGCTGGACAAACAGCAAAAGATTTTGTTCAAATGGCTCATGATTATGCTTATGATATGCCTGTTTGGATTTCAGAATTAGGTTATGACCTTAACCAAGGAAGTGCCTTGAAAGCGATTCCAATTGGCAATAAATCTGAATATGTTACACAAGCAGATTGGACTTTAAGATCATCATTAATGTATAATCGTTTAGGAGTATCAAAAACTTTCTTTTATGAAATTTATGATGATGGCTTCGACAATCCGATACACTTTAGCTCATCTGGTTTAATTAATCAAGATAAAACTCGCAGACCTGCAGCAGATTATCTATATCAAACAAATAAATTGATGGGTGAATATGTATATAAAGAAACGATTTCTCAAGACCCAATGGTTGACCGTTACGAATTAAATGGTAAATCTGCTTATGTCTTATTTATTCCAGATGAAAAAGGTCGTACAGGAAGCTATACGTTGAATCTTGGAAATGTTTCTAAAGCAAATTTATATACCCCAAAAGTAGGCGCAGACTCTATGAGTGTTTCAGCTCTTAGTGGTAATGCAGGAGCATTTACATTAAATGTTACAGAAACGCCAATTTTCTTGATACCAACAGGAACAGAAACTGCAACAGTTAAAACGGGAAGCGTTACTCCTACTAAAGAAATGTTTAGCCTTGCTAGTACAGAAAAGTTAAGTAATGAAATGCCAGCGTTAACATCATTAAATACATATCCTAATCCAACAACTGATTATGTATTATTAACCCTTGAAAACGAAAGCACAGAAAATTTAGAAGTAAAAGTAAGCGACTTAACACTAGGCAGAGTAATGATTCAAGATGTTTATGAAAAAACTGGCGTAAAATTCTCTCAAAAAATAAGCCTTAGTGACTTACCTGTTGGAAGTTATGCAATAGAAGTGGTTCAAGGAAAAGATCAAATGGTGAAAAAAATCATTAAAACAAATTAGAATAAACTTAGCTGCCCTATAATTTTTTTAGTGGCAGCTAAGTATGGTTTTCTTTTTCCTGTATTAATTAATTTTACATCTGTTCTGAAAACCGTTCCTAATTGCATTTGGCTACGTTGTTTTCGGGAACAGCTCACCCACAAAACTGGAACTTTTTGACCTTCTTTTGGGCGTACTCTTATTCTTTTACTTTTAGCATCGTAAATTGTGGATAAAAATATATCCTTAAAATAAATTGATTCAGCCATAACCTTTTAGTATTTAAGCAATTACAATTTAAGCAAAATCATTCATATTCAATAAAGGAAGACTTCTATTTAATTGGAAGTCTTCTTTTGTTTTAAACCCATTACTGATGGTTCTCTTCCATCAAAAAACTTCATTTCTTAGTAATATTTTACAAAAAAGACAATTAAAATCATATTTTTTGTTGATAAGTTTATATAATTTTGCAAAACTAAAGATTACTTAACCAAAAACAATTACTAAACATTAAATAAGGGCGCATTTTGGCTTGATTTAGCCAAAACTGTTCCTGATATTGAATAGACAAATACCATGTCAAAATTAAAATACTTTTTCCTTTACTTATGCTGTATGCTAAGTATGGATTTATTGGCTTCACCAGCTAAACAAATAACGGTGGCGAAAGATGGTAGCGGAGATTTTAAAAGTATCCAAGAAGCTTTTGATGCTATTCCTCTTAACAATAATAGCCCTGTTTTTATCTTTGTTAAAAACGGCACTTATAAGGAAAAAGTCGTACTAGATTCTACCAAAAATATGGTGACGCTCGTCGGAGAAAATGCCTCTGGTACCATTTTAACTTTCGATGATTATTCTGGGAAATTAGGGAAAAACGGCATAAAAATAAGTACTACCACTTCTGCATCGGCAAGAATTGTTGCAGATGATTTTACTGCCGTAAACATTACTTTTGCAAATGGTGCTGGTCCTGTAGGACAAGCAGTAGCGATGTTGGTTGATGGCGATAAGGCTCGTTTTATCAATTGTCGCTTTCTAGGATTTCAAGATACATTATATCCTAAGCGTGCTGGTACTCGACAGTATTATAAAAACTGTTATATTGAAGGAACTGTCGATTTTATTTTTGGTTGGGCAATTGCTTATTTTGACCATTGCCAATTAAATGGTAAATTAGATGCAGGTTTTTTTACGGCTGCCTCAACACCAGAGAATCAATCTCATGGTTTTGTTTTTAACCGTTGTACTTTAACGGGAAGCGCCCCAGCCGCTACTTATTATTTAGGAAGACCGTGGCGAGATTATGCCAAAACTGTATTTTTATGTTGCGAAATGTCGAACATCATTAAGCCAGAAGGATGGCACAATTGGCATAAAGTAAATGCCGAAAAAACTGCTTTTTATGCAGAGTATCATTCAAAAGAAGTTGGTGGAATTTCGCAAGCAAGAGTACAATGGTCGAAACAATTAGAGAAATCAGACCTCAAGAAATATACAGTACAAAACGTACTTGGAGGAAATGACCAGTGGAAAGCGACAAAAGGACTTTCAAAACTGGTTAAAACAAAAGTTTAAGAACCCTCTTTGCTTTCAATTTGTAATTCAGCCTTGTATCATTCTGATGCAGGGCTTTTTTCTTGTTCCTCAGCTCTAGCCTCTTCTTGTTAAAAATCTTTCTTTCTAACAAAAAACACCCTATTTTTGCATTCTGATATGCAAAAAAAATCTTTCATAATACGGTTATTTAGCACATTATTGATGTGTCAAATATTGGTGTTTTCTGTTTATGGAAGAACTCTTTCGGTAAAACAGGCACAGTATTTTGGCAAACACAAATGCAAAATTGAAAGTCCTAGCGAACAACAAACCCTTGGCTCAAATATTAGAGTATTTATAGACTTAAACGCTACAGACGAGCAGCCCGAAACGTTATCAATCCTTTCTTGCATTCAAAATACCAATCCTTTAGCATTCCAGTTTGAAACGCCCTCTCATTTTAAACGATATTTTTATCAGATTTTATTTGAGCATTTTATCGCTAAAAATGCCCCTTGAATTTCTTCTTGAAAACAATTTCACAAAAGCTTTACAAAGTTTTTGATGATTTTACGTTATTCAATCACTAGTTTTATCAATTTATCGCTTTCCATTTATTAGAAAAATCTAAAAATGAAAGGCAATATCCTTACTGATTCCTGATTGTTTATTCAGGAAATAATCCTTTTGTCGCTACATCAGGATTCCAAAATCATATCATTATGTGGAATACAATTGCCAAATTAATCATCCAATATCGCATACTCTGGATAGGAATTATTCTCAGTTCAACGATTTTTATGGGTTATGAAGCTAGCAGAATTGAGCTTTCTTATGAAATTGCTAGGATTCTTCCCGCCTACGACCCTATCGAAAAAGAGTACCAAGATTTTCGTAAAACTTTTGGTGAAGACGGCAGTATCATGGTAATCGGCTGGCAGTCGCCAAAGCTTTTCGAATTAGAAAAGTATCAAAATCTGGTTAAGCTAACAGAAGATATTAAACAATTAGAAGGTATCAAAAACATTATTTCGATTGCTAATCTATACGAATTAAAGCGAAATGATGCCCTCAAAAAATTTGAAGTTGTACCAATTCATGGTAATACTTCTATTTCTCAAGTACAATTAGATTCTATTCAGCAAAAGGTTTTAGCCTTGAAATTTTATGACGGAAAGGTAATTAATCAAGAAAGCAATACGGCTTTGATGGCAATTACTTTCAATGAAAAAACATTGAATTCAGCCAATAGAATTGCCATTGTGAATCAGATAAAAAAACTGGCGACAGATTACTCCATTAAAAATCAGACCGAATTACACTTTTCGGGTATGCCTTTTATCCGTACCGCTACAATGCTAAAGGTTTCGAAGGAAATGAAACTGTTTATGGGTTTAGCCATTTTGATTACAGGTGTTATTCTCTGGTTCTTCTTCCGCTCAGTGCGCTTTACGCTTATTTCAATCGTTGTGGTATTGGTTGGTGTGATTTTTTCACTGGGAACGCTTCAATTAATTGGCTATAAAATCACAATTCTGACAGGATTAATTCCACCATTATTAGTTGTAATTGGAGTACCAAATGCCATTTTCTTGATTAATAAATACCAAGCAGAATTAATTCAGCATGGCAATAAAGAGCTGGCGTTGAAAAATATGATTACTGGCATTGGGCTTTCTACTTTCTTGGCGAATGTCACCACAGCCATTGGTTTCGGCGTTTTTTACTTTACCAACAGTAGCCTTTTAGTTGAATTTGGTGTCATTGCTGCACTCAATGTCATGATTACTTATCTGCTTTGTATTCTATTAATTCCGATTGCGCTGTTTTATATGGGCTTGCCAAAGGCTCGTCATTTAAAACATTTAGAAGTAAAATGGATTAATAATTTTCTAGCAAAAATCAATTACTTGGTACATCATCAACGAAAAGCCATTTATTCTGTGGTTTTGGTTGTGGTTCTCATTTCGGCTTATGGCATCACGAAAGTACAAGTGATTGGTTACGTGGTTGATGATTTACCCAAAAATGACCCAATCTACACGGATTTAAGATTTTTCGAGAAAAATTTCAATGGTGTTTTGCCTTTCGAAATCATGATTGATACCAAAAAGCCAAATGGAGTTTTTGCAGATCAGGCTCGTACTTTATACAAAATCAAGGCTTTACAAAACAAAATGAGAGCCTATAAGGAATTCTCAAAACCATTATCAATTGTTGAAGCAACTAGATTTTTATATCAATCATATCGTGGTGGCGATGCTAAGTATTTTGTATTGCCGAACGTATTGGAACTTTCTAAATTGACGGAATATGTACAAAATGGTGGCGCTTCTTCAAAACAATTCAAGTCGTTTTTAAATGAAGATAAAAGCGTTACTCGTATCAGTTTCCAAATGGCTGATGTGGGTTCTGTTCGTATTAAAGAATTAATAGACGAAATTCGCCCACAAGTAGATGAAATATTCGACCCAAAAGAATACAAAGTAAGTTTAACAGGACACAGTTTGGTTTTCTTGAAAAGTAACGATTACTTACTTTCAAATCTTTACGAAAGTTTACTGATTGCCATCGGTTTGATTGCCATTGTTGGTATGGCTCTCTTCCGTTCTATTCCAGTAATTATTCTTTCAAAACTTCCTTGTTTAATTCCTTTGGCATTAACAGCGGGTTTGATGGGTTTCTGGGATATACACTTTAAACCATCTACCATTCTTGTATTTAGCATTACTTTCGGAATTGCTTCCGACGGAACAGTTTACTTCCTAACAAGGTATCGTCAGGAATTATACGAAAGAGGTCATAGCGTTTCGCAAGCCATCACCAACAGTATTTTCGGCACGGGTTTAAGCATGGTTTATACCGCCATTATTCTTTTCTGTGGGTTTTCAATTTTTGCGGTTTCAAGTTTTGGTGGTACTGCGGCAATGGGCGTAATGGTTTCAATTACTTTATTGGTTGCGATGGTTACTAATCTGATTTTATTGCCATCATTATTACTAACGATTGCAGACTATCAACAAAAAAAGAAAACGGTTTAGTTAAAAGAGTAAAGTACTAGAACGTAATTAGTTATATGTCAAAATAAGGCATTTTAGCTGTTTTTCATTTAAAATATTGCCTTTGTTAAATTTTATTTAGACTTATTTCAAATAATGCTTGATTTAATTCTTTTTGAAGCTTAATTTTGAGGAAGATAAAAAATGAGAATCAATGTTATTTTCGAGTACTTACCAACATGAATTATTCACAACCCAAAAGGGAAGTGTGTTGCAATGCGATTTATCGGATAAAATTTATTTGAATTTTAAAGAATTGACCTTTGCTTTTAAAATTCAAGATTTTTTAGCTTTCAGAAGAAAAGTTCAAGCGGTTAATATTCATGAAATGATTTTTAACATTTCAGATCAATATGACTTTGAGATTCTTGAGTTTCCTCAAAATCAACTTTCGCTTAAATTAACTTTATGTGATATTGTTCAATTAAGAGAATTGCTTGATGGAGCAAGATTCGCACTTGAAATGTATTCGATGTTGCACGAGGTATTGGGAGACTTCGAGGTTGTTTAGACTTAGTACAAATTCTAAGCATTTTTCTTCAATACCAAAGCTTTCTATTTCCTTTTTTAGTAATTTGACCTATATAAAAAAGAGAAACAACATGAAAGATTTATTAAGACTCCGTACTTCTCTTAAAGAAGAAATCGAAATAGCATTAAATGCTCAGTGCAAGATAGAAGCTGAGGCTTCTCAAAGATATTTAGCGATGGCTTCGTGGCTAGATAGAAATGGATATGCAAAGTCTGCTGAATATCTTTACAAACAAGCTGAAGAAGAAAGAGAACACTTCCTTAAGATTTTTAAATATATCACAGAAGTAGGCGGAACTGCTATTACACCCGTGATTGATGAAGTAGCGCAAGAATTCGCTTCTTTAAAAAGTGTTTTTGAAATCGCTTTACAAAGTGAAATTGCAGTAACCATTTCAATCAATAAAATTGTAGCAAAAGCCCGTGAAGTAAACGATTATGCTACGGAAGATTTTATGATGTGGTTTGTAACTGAACAAAGAGAAGAAGAAAAGAATGCTCGCAGAGCCTTAGAATTGTTTGATTTGATTGATTCAGAAAGCCCAACAGGGAAATTTGTTCTGGATAAAGAAATCGCAAAAATTGGTAGCGACGAGTAATAAAATCATTATAATGAAAAAGGGCTTTCTGAGTAATTCAGAAAGCCCTTTTTGCTTTAGCTTAAAATTATTTCCTTAAAAAGTTTATCTGCTTGCCATATCGAAACCTCAGTAAACCATTGATTACTGGGTTGAAAACACATCACCGGAGCATGCTTGCAATGATCGGTACATTCTATTTTGACGATACCGACAGTATCATCCATACCATGCTTTTTGATAGACTCCTTCAAAAATTTTCGGACATCTTTATGCTTGCCGCATTTTTTTCCATCGCATACAAAAATTGTTTTTTCTGGGAAGCTCATCTCTTTATCAATTAAAATACGAAACAAATATACATTGATATATCTATTTCGTATTTCAATTTGCCTTTTATTTCCAATCAGGAATTAGGACTTGAATTTATCATTCGTCTTGTATCTTTTCTCTAAAATCTTTCTTCTTAAAAGCTAATTTTTAAAAGAATACAAATCGCTATTAATCAGATATTTATTAATTAACGAACGAATTTCTGTTTGGCGTTGAGCAGCATTTTTTACTTCTTTTTTCTTGAATCCTTCTACTAAATCATCTAATTCTTTCCACAACATTTTTCCATCTTCTGACTTTGCTTTTAGGCTTATACCTTTGTTTTGGGCAATCAATTGCCCCCAAACGGCACGTACATCTACCCAGTACTCTCTGTTTTTTGCCCAAAAATCAATGGCTTGTTTACATTTAGCATCATCTACTTTTTGATAATCATTCAATCCTTTTTCTTGAGCCAATAATTTATCGCCCGAAGCATCACGAATTACTTTATCGTTATCTTGTTCGTGCAAATAACCCGCAGGCGTAACATGAATACGATTATTTCTTCTTAATACTTGATAATCAGAGCGTTTAGTATATTCTCTTCTTGGAAGTGGCGCATCTGTAATATTTGCCCAAAGATGCTTGCCATCTTTATGAATCCACGAAGCCGTACCTTCATAACGTGGCATATCATTTACTTCAAAAACAGATTGCGTCCATTGTCCTTTTACTTGGTTTTTAGGCAATTGTGTTGCTTTCCAAGTCATTCCTTTATCAAAAGCCAATAAATCTGTGTTTTCATACTGCCAATCTTCACGCCAGTGTTTTATCACCATTGTGTCATTAATGACTAGTAAGTGCATCAACACTAATTTATCTTTGCTTTCTTCATCTACAAAAACCCATTCTCTTCCACCTGTTACATAACGGTCGTGAAATTGATAGCTTTTTTCTGGTGCAAACGTTTCGGCGTAGCTAAATTTTATATCAAAACAACCACATTGACCTTTGATTGCCTTGATGTCTTCTGATTTTTGAGCATTTGCTAAGATTGATACTCCCATCAATACAATAGCGGTGAATAGTTTTTTCATGATATTTTTGACATTACTTTTTGTGATACTTCTTTGGAATGTTTAATCGTTTTTGACTGCTTTTTTTCCTTTTTTCTTCGACCCCACCAAATGTAAAAACCCGTAACAGGCAATGAAGCGGCAATAAACGAAGCCATAAAAGCTAATATCATACCTGTAAGCCCAAGTACTTTACCGACGTGGATATCATAAATCATCGCAGTGAATTTTTCTGCGCCTGTCTGTGTGTCGTAGGCTTTATTTTTGATTAGTTCGCCACTTTTTTGGTCGAATGTCAAGAAGCTTCTTTTGATATAATTATCGGCGTTGTGGTAAATATTGGCACGAATCGTCCCTTTGGAATTTTCTTTTTCTGGAAGGTTAAACATAAAAACCTTGCCCGCTGGCACTGTTTGATGTGCTTTGTCTGATATTTTCTGTAAAATGCGTGAAGTTTGAGCCGTCAATAAAGTATCAGAATTTACGGGTACTTCTTTGGCAGGAATATGCCCACCATTAGCAGTCCAAATCACCGTCGCTTTGAACCAATCGAAAGCAAACCAAAGCCCAGTAAGTGAAACACATAATGCTAACAATAAGCTATAAAAGCCTGGAACGTTATGTAAATCATAGTTTTTACGCTTCCATTGTGTCGTTTTTTTCCAGTCAAAACGAATACGTTGTTTTAGCGCTGCTTTATTTTTAGGCCACCAAAGGACTAAACCAGAAATCAATAAAACAATAAACATGACGGTACTCCAACCTACAATTTGTTTCCCGACTTTACCCAAAAGAAGGTCGTAGTGCAAACGCAAAACAATTGGGAAGAGCGTATATTTTGTGTTTTCTACATCCAATACTGCTCCGTTATAAGGATTCAGATAAACCGTGTAGTTGTACTCCCATTGTTGAAAATAATTCCAACCTTTAGCGTTGTATTTGAATGCTACAAATTGGTAACTTCCTTGTTTATCGACAGGAGTAACAATACGAGTAATGGGTTTCTCTTTCCCTAATTGGTCTTGAGCAATTGCATGGAGATTATCTAATGGCAAAGGAGGCTTTTTTTGTGCCGAAACATAAAGCTTATCAGCTTTCCACCAGTTTTGAAGTTCCTGTTCAAAACAGTAAATACAACCTGTTACCCCTAATATAAACACCACTAGCCCAGATACTAATCCGAGCCAGAGGTGTACTTGTCCAATGATTTTTTTAATGGTCATTTTATTAAAATTTGAAAGACATACTTACTGCATAATTCCTTAATGGTTGCGCATAACCATAAGCATCCCAGTTTTTCTGGTCTGTTAGGTTATTCACTTTTAGCCCAAATCTTACTTTTGGTAAATCGTAAAAAACAGTTGCATTCAGAAGTGTATAAGCTGGATAGTAGAAAGTATTGGCTGTTGAGAAAAACATTTTATCGACATAATAGCCTCCAAAGCCAAGTCCAAGGTTTTTAAGTGCTTTGTCTGTGAATTTATAACTAAGCCAGAAGTTGGCTACATTTTCAGGAGCAGAAGCTACTTTTTTACCTTCAGTAGTTTTATCGGTTGCTTTGATAATTCTGTTGTCGTTATAAGCATAGCCTGCGAAAATATTGAATCCCTTAAACGGATTGGCAACGATTTCAAATTCTAAACCTTTACTTTCCTGTTCTGCATCTTGAAAAGAAACTCCTTTTTCATCTCTACGAATGGCATCATCAATAGCGATATGATAATAGCTTAATGTTAGATTCAGTTTTTTATCAAGTAATTCTGTTTTAATTCCTCCTTCAGACTGCACAGCATAAATCGGTTTTGGAACAAATTGCTCGCCCGTTGGCTGATTAATAGGCGCTTGGTTTTGGAAACCACTCATATAATTTCCAAATACAACTACTTTATCTTTCAGTACTTGATAAACGAATCCTAATTTGGGTGCTAAAGCCGTTTGGTTATATTTGGGCGTTGATGGAATTCCTTTATAATTGAAATTATCAATTCTCAAACTCAACATTGCAGAGAGTCTGTCGGTTAAATTCACTACATCAGAAACATAAACACTGGTTGTAATTTGGTCGGCAACATCAAAAGGAACCATTCCACCACGATTCAAAATAGCTTGGTCAATTTTAGCTTTGGTTAGTGGACTTGAGGCTTTGGTAACATTTACGGTATCTATAAAACCATTGTTACTTACTAAAGAGTAATCGAATGTGCCATTAAAAAAGCGGTAATTAGCTCCTGCTAACATTTTATGGCTAATACTTCCTGTATTAAAAGTACCTGTAAAGTTTTGTTGGAAATTGGTATAATTATTGGCAATCGGGCCATAAATCAATACATTTCTGGCTACCAAAGTTGGCGAAAGCCAAGTGAGGTAGTTTTGATAACTGTGCTTTACATTTTCAGTCACGTATGAAAACAAGGTAGAAGAATTCCAATTGCTAGCAATTTTATAATTAGCCTCTAAAAAGTATTTAGAAGAAAATGTTTCAGCATTGGCATCATCGTTGAAAAGGCTTTTCTTGTAATCTATCGGAAATTGTTCTGGGCTAGTATAACCTGAAGGATTATTGACTCGAGTATAAATAGAACGAGTTTGGTTGATGCTCAAAAATTCAATGTCCGCCAAAATACGTAAACGATTATTGATTTGATAAGAAAAACTTGGGGCAATCAAAAACGTATTATTATGTCCTTGACTTAAATGACTATACTGTCTGTTTAGAACAGTATTTACTCTTAACAAAGCCGTTTTATCTTCATTCACAGGCGTATTAATATCGGCGGTAACACGATTAAGTCCGAAACTTCCAAGAGTATAAGAAACATCTCCTTTGAAAGTTTCAAAAGGTTTCTTTGTCACCAAATTCACCACGCCACCAAAAGAAGAAATGGACGCTCCAAACAATGTTCCCGATGGACCTTTGATAACTTCAATGCGTTCAACATTTCCGATTTCAACGGATGAGCGAGAAGCAGTTGTTTCCATTCCATTTCGGGCATTGATTCCCGTAGAAAAACCTCTTGAAGTAATTCCAAAACCACCAGCAGGATAATTGATGGGAGCAGCTCCCACCGCATTTGCCAATGCTCCATTAATATTGGTTACTACTTGTTCTTGCAGTAATTCTTTAGGAATTACGGTGTAAACCTGTGGATTTTCAAGGTTTTTCAAAGGCAAACGAGCTACAAAATCCGTTTCTTTTTGCGAAAATTTATTAGAATTCGACTGCACAACAACTTCTTGTAATTGATTCGCATTTTCAGCTAAAGTAAAATTTACTACTAAAGTTTGCCCAGCTTTTACTTCAATTTCTTGTTCTTTGGTTTCAAGTCCAACCAAACTTACCTTTAGTTTATACGTTCCAGCTTTGATGCGTTCAATTTTGTATTCTCCGTTTTCGTTAGCAATTGTTCCTTTGTTTGTTCCGTTTAATTGTACGTTTACAAATTCAGCAGGTTTGCCATCGGAAGTATTTATTTTCCCTTTAATGGTAGCATTTTGCCCAAATGACAAAATGCTACAGATGGTTAAGAGGTAGGTTAAATATAATTTCATGATTTCTATTTTCTCTTAAAGAATAAAAGTTTAGAATTTAAGAATGAGGTTTGCTAAAATATTGAATGGTTTCTGAGGCGAACCCGCTGAACTCCAATATTGTTGGTCGAGTAGGTTATTCGCTTTTAGCGCTAATCTGTATTTAGGTTGGTCATAAAAAATAGAGGCATTGAGCAAAGTATAAGATGGAATAACGAAGACATTGGTACTCTCGAACCAAGATTCTCCCACATAATTCCCTCCTACTCCCAAACCAACTCCTCTAAAATCTCCTTTCGTGAGATAATAACTTACCCAAATATTGGCTACATCTTTCGGACTAGCCGTTAGCGATTTACCATTTAAGGCTTCAGATGCTTTGGTGTATTTATTCTCATTTTTGGCATAACCCGCAACGATATTTAAACCTGAAATTGGGTTAGCGATAAGTTCTACGTCCCATCCTTTGCTATTCTGCGTACCGTTTTGAAGCGTAAAACTCTGACCATTAATTACTTCTGTACGAGTAGCGTTGGTTACAGAAATATCGTAATAACTGATAGAGGCATTCAGTTTGTTTTTTACCAAATCAAGTTTTACTCCTGTTTCCCATTGATTAGCATATTGAGGCTTCAATACTAAAACGGTATTATCTGGCTGATTAACAGGTGCTAAATTCACAAAGCCATTCATATAATTGGCAAAAAGAGCAACTTTTTCTTTTAATGGCTGATAAACTAATCCCATTTTTGGAGATAATGAAGTTTGTTCGTAACCTCCTTTAAATGTTCCTGTAGAAAGCGTATAATCACCTTTTGTTGAGTACCTATCTACACGCAAGCTCAACATTGCCATTAATTCTGGCGTAATATTGATAACATCAGAAGCATATACTCCAAGAGATTTAGAATTGAAAGTGGTAGTCGTAAAACCTCTTTTTACTGATAATTCATTAATCTTATAGACATTAAAATCTTTTACGGCTTTATTAATATTCAGCGTATCATAAGTAATCGTTGAACGATTAAGTGCATTATAATTCACACTATAATCGACACCAACAACCATTCTATTTTTCAGTGAACCTAGCGTAAAATCTCCGATGAAATTTTGTTGAAAATGTACATTCCCAAAAGTTTCAGGCGTTTGGTTTCTCACAGTTCGCATCACGGTAGAATCCGTTAACATCGACAGCGTTGTCCAATAAAAATGTTCGTAAGCTCCTTCTGAAAACAAAAACTTCGTTTCCGATTTCCAATTTTTAGAAAGCTTGTACTCCATTTGTCCGCCAAAATTTGTCGCACGGTTTTGAACATCAACGTTATTATTGGTCAACGAACGATTATATCCAAGTTTTAACTCATCAAAACTTCTTGCTTTCACTCTTGCAAGCGAAGCAATGGCAAAACTTGACACCGTATAAGTACTTCTAGTAATATCAAGGTCAACTGTAAATTTTAAGCGGTCATTTACTTGGTAGGTAATCGTTGGAGCGATAGTAAAATTTCTAGCAAAACCTTGGTCTTGGAATGAATCCTCCGATTGCCATCCAGTGTTCAATCTGAAAAGTGCCGTTTTTTCATCATTCAATGGCACATTAACATCTGCGGCTACTCTTGAAAAACCAAAACTTCCTGCCGTAAAACTTACGTCTCCACCAAAAGTGTCGTATGGTTTTTTCGTTACATAGTTAAAAACACCTCCAAAAGTAGCATTTCTATTTCCTCCGAATAAAGTCCCCGAAGGTCCTTTCAATACTTCTACTCTTTCTAAAATAATTGGATTCATCGGAGCAACGGCACTGGTAATCATACAGTTACGCATTCCAACGGTTGTAGCGAATCCTCTTGTTGTCATTCCTTGCGAGCCCCCTGCTGAAAAATTTGGCACAGCTCCTGGAACATTTCTGTATAAATCTGAACGTTCTGTAATTACTTGCTCTTGCATCAACGCTTTTCCAACCACACTATATACTTGTGAGTTTTCTAGGTTTTTCAAGGGCATTCTAGCCACACTTTCTGTTTCTTTTTGCGAAAATTTATTGGTATTCGACTGAACAACAACTTCTTGCAATTGATTCGCACTTTCAGCTAAGGCAAAATCAATTATTAACGTTTCACCTGCTTTTACTTCAATTTGTTGTTCTTTCGTTTCCAGTCCAACCAAACTTACTTTTAGTTTATATGTTCCTGCTTTGATACGTTCAATTTTGTATTCTCCGTTTTCGTTAGAGATTGTTCCTTTGTTCGTTCCGTTTAATTGTACATTTACAAATTCGGCAGGTTTGCCATCAGAAGTACTTATTTTTCCTTTGATAGTAGCATTTTGAGCAAATGCGATGACATTAAAGAGTAAAAACACTATGGTAAAATATGATTTCATTTCGATTTTTTTTATTGGGTTTTTCGGAAAATATTAAAAAGCATAGCCAACGCTCAACATCCAGTTGCGTGGTGCGCCCGGGAACATTCTGATTTTATCGTATCCGCCCACCCAATAAGTTTTATTGGTTAAGTTGTTAGCGTTTAATTGAATCTGACATTTAGCAATCTTATAGTAAATTGCTCCTGTAAAAAGCTGATATGTTGGAATTACTTGTGGTTCAGCATTCGCTGCCACAATTGAACCCAAACGTTCAGTGGCGAAATTTGTTCCTAAACCAATGCCCAGTCCGCTTAAACTTCCTTTTCCGATAACATATTTTGTCCAGATATTTCCTTGGTGTTTTGGTGCATTTGGCTTCTGGCGACCGATTAAAGTTTCGTCTTTACTTTGGGTAAAAGTGGCGTCGTTGTAGGAATAATTGATGATTAAATTCCAATTGGTAGCCAATTGTCCGATAACATCCAATTCTATCCCTTTTGATACTTCACGTCCTACTTGTGTCAATAAATCAGGTTGACCACTTACGCCCGCATTGTACAAAGCGCCATCAACCGTTAATTGATAGATTGAAACATTGGCTGTTAATCTCTTATCAAACCAATCAGATTTTGCACCAACTTCATAAAGTGTACTGTAAAGTGGATCGAAAGGACCGCCAGCATTTACGTTAGAAAGTGCTGTAGAAGTTTGTGGCTGATAACCTTTCACGAAAGTACCATAAGCATTCACGTTTTTATTTAGGCTATACACCAAGCCTAATCTTGGAATAAGAGCTTTTTGAGTTACTTTATTCTCGGTAGCTGTTTTATAATTTTCTAAATCCGTAAAATAATCTTGACGTAAACCTAAGAGTACTTGTAGCTTTTTATAAGTAATCTGGTCTTGCAAATACACGCCTTGCGTTGAATAAAACGTTGGTGCATAGTCTGTTCTTTGATAGAAATATTTACTCATATCCGCCAAAAAGTAAGGATTAGCTGCCGTTAAATCATAATGAGCAACATTCGGAACGGGATTTCCTTTGGCATCTAATAGGTAATTAGCTTTTTTCGTTGGGTCATATGTATTGATACTTCCTGTATTAGTAGCATTTCTATAACCTCTCGCCGTAAGTTGCGAACCGCCTGCGGCTAATACTTCTTGGGCATAATCATAACCCAAAACTACCTTATGGGCAGTTTGTCCTAAGTCAAAATCAATGTTGAAGTAATTAGAAACATTATCAACATTGAAGGTTCTTTTACGGATAAAAACCTGCATTTCAACCTGCGAATCTATCAATGCTCCTGCCGCATCTTTGGCATAAGTATTGGCAGAACGGTGTTCCAATAAATCTTCGTCATAAGCAGTACGCATGAATGACGAATTGAAACTAACATGATTTGAAAACTTATGATTTAAGGAAATCGTAGCATTATATACGTTTTCTTTCAAATAATCATTTGAACGGTTTAATGATTTAGAAATCGGGGTAGAATATAAATCTCCTGTTCCCAATACTGATTGACCTCTATCTAATCGAGAATCAGCACTTTGTAGAACAATATCAAAATTTAAACGGGTTTTATTATTGGGTAAGAAGGAAAAAGACGGAGCAATGATATAGTTTTTTTCGAATTGTAAATCTCGGAATGAACCAGAATTTTCATAGCCCAAATTCAAACGATACAAGAGTGTTTTCTCTTCGTTCATTGGCCCTGTAAAGTCGGCTGTAGTACGGAAATTAGCAAAACTTCCCATCGAAATATTGAAAGATTGGCGTTTTTCGTCCAGAGGTTTTTTCGTTACACGATTCAAAGAACCGCCCGCCGCTGCATTTCCAAATAATGCTGATGATGGGCCCTTGATGACTTCTACTCGTTCGATATGTGGAATCAATTGCTGTTTCCAGAAACTTGTAAAAGCACGCATTCCGTTTACTAACATCGAATAATTATCGTTTCCACTTACACGATGTCCTCTGATAGTCAAATCATTATAAAATGAAAACTGACTTACACCACTCATGTTTTTTACAATATCATTTACCCGAAAAGCAGCTTGGTCTTGAATCAATTCTTTGGTAACATAACTGATTGACTGCGGTAAATCTTTCAATGCCGTTGCCGATTTAGAACCGATAAACGTTGAATTGTTCTTGTATTCAGTTTCTTTTCTACCTGTAATTTCAACGGTTTGTAATTCCGTTAGCGATTCATTTAATTGAATCACTAACGGTGAATTTTCAGAGGTAACTTTTATTTTTTGAAGAATCGTTTCATAACCAATTCCCGAAAGCTGTAAAGTATATTCGCCTTCTTTGATGTTGGCAATTGAGAAAAAACCATCTTGATTAGTCGTTGTTCCAAACTTTGTACCTTTCAATATTACATTAATACCCGGCAATTTGATATTTTTTGTGTCAGAAATGCTTCCTGACAAAGTACTTTTCTGAGCAAAAACACACAAGCTCAGAAAAGTAAAAATACTTGTTAAATATAATTTCATGAATGATGAGATTTAAAATTTGAAAGTAACGCTACCCATTAAACGACGAGGCATTTGTGGTTCTACGGTTGACCAACCACTGAAATACTCTTTGTTGGTCAGGTTATCTACTTTTAAGCCCACTCTGAATTTTTGTACACTATAAAATACTGTTGCATTCAACACCGTATAACTTGGCAAAGTAAATACGCCCGTTATCGCATTGTTGGTGATTTCGTTTTTGCCAGCATAATTTCCACCAAAACCTAAACCTAAACCTTTGGCTTGTCCTTTTAAGAAAGTGTAGCTCGCCCAAAAATTCACCAAATCGGCTGGTCCAGCACTATTAGGGCGACGGTTCAATAAACTTTCAGCTACTTTAATTTGCTTACTGTCGTTATGAGCATAGCCAAACATTACATTTAAACCATTGATAGGATTCGCAACTAAATCAAATTCAACACCTTTACTTTGTTGAGAACCATCTTGAACAGTAACATTATATTGTCTTCCATCACGAATCAGGATGTCTGAACGAGTTATGTTATCAACCATAATATCATAATAACTTGCCGTTAAACTCAAGCGATTATGCAAAAGGTCTAGCTTAACACCACCTTCATACTGGTTCGCTTGTTGTGGTTTAAAAGTTCCATCAATATCTGCAAAAGGCTGCGTAACAGGCGCTACATTTCTGAAACCATTCATGTAATTACCAAAAATGGCTACTTTGTCTTTTAATAATTGGTACACCAAACCCAATTTTGGTGAAAAAGCATCTTGTTTATACTTACCAGTAGTTATGCCTGTAGCAAAATTGGTTGTTCCTACATTTTCAAAATGGTCGAAACGCAAACTTGCCATTACCATTAATTTCTCTGTAAGATTAAACACATCCGAAACATAAGCACTGTAGGTTTTAGATTCAGTTTGTGATTTCGTTGGTGCAGTATTGGTAGCCAATTTTGCATCTAAAGCTTGTTTCGTTAACATCGCATAACGTGGGTCGTTTTCTTTACTGGTATTTATTTGGTCGAATAAAATATAAGCCGAGCTATTGTTATGCGTAATGAGTTGTAGGTAATCTACACCAACCAAGAAACGGTTACGAATTTTACCAATGTTGAAATCGCCAATAAAGTTTTGTTGAAGATTCGTCGTTGTACCTGTGGCAGTTTGGTCGCTAATCAAGCGGTTAATCAAAGTATCACTTGCTTGTTGATACATAATATAAGAATAGTAACCATCTGAATTTCTGACACTTTTAGAAATGTTTGTTTGCGAAGTCCATTTATCGGAAATCTTGTAATTTGCCTGACCGAAAACATTGAGCGTATTGTTTGTAATCGTAATATCGTTACTTGTATAAGAACGGAAATAATTAAACTGTAATTCTTCTGGCGTTTTTGCGATTAATGGACGAGCTCTATTCAAGAAAATCATCAATGGATTTGTACCCGTTTGCGTCATGAACTCTGTCGTAATATTTACCGACAATTTATCATTCACTTTATAAGTAAGGCTTGGTGCCACAAAAGTACTTTTTCTAAAACCTGCATCTTGGAAACTACCTTGGTAATTCGTAGAACCGTTGATTCTCAACAAAGCGTGCTGTTCTTTATCAAGTGGTGTATTGACATCTACGGCAAGTCTGCTCAAATCATAACCACCTATTGAATAGCTGATTTCTCCGCCAAAACTTTCGTAGGGTTTCTTGGTAACGATGTTCAACAAGCCACCAAAAGAAATCAAACTACTGCCAAAAAGTGTTCCTGATGGTCCTTTGATACTTTCAATTCGTTCGATATTAGCAGGGTCAATTCCTCCGTTGGTTTGTCCAGCTACACCATTGATCATGGTTGGTTGTACCGAAAAACCACGCATCGAAAAATATCCCGCACCGTCTCCACCTCTTCCTGTGGCTGTCCAAAGGCGATTAACTCCCGGCGCATTTTTAATGGCATCGTCAAAACTTGTCACCAATTGTTCTTTCAAAAGTTCTTTACTTACCACATTATAAGCTTGTGGATTTTCAAGATTTTTCAAAGGCATCCTCGCCACAAAATCCGTTTCTTTTTGTGCGAATTTATTGTTGGCAGATACCACTACTTCTTGCAATTGATTGGCTGTTTCGGCTAAAGTAAAATCAACGACAAGTGTTTTTCCTGCTTTTACTTCTATGCGTTGTTCTTTCGTTTCTAATCCGATTAAACTTACTTTAATCGTAAAACTTCCTGCTTTTACACGCTCCAAACGATATGCTCCGTTTACGTCAGAAATTGTTCCTTTCGTCGTGCCGTTCAATTGTACATTTACAAATTCGGCAGGCTTGCCATCGGCAGTAGTTATTTTCCCTTTGATAATGGCATTTTGAGCAAAAACAGCATTGACAGTCATCAATAAAATGATGACGATAGCTGTACTCTTTCTAAAAAAGTATAAATTTTTCATGGGTTAATTATTGATTGTACTCAGTATTTTTAAGAATTTATTGAGGTTTTAACATGAGAATCCCCTACCCCAAAATTTCAGATTTGGGGTAATAATTGATTTTTAATAAACTTTACTTTGATAAACGATTCAAAACAAAACCAAGCTTTAGCTATATACTTTGCTACTGACAGTAGCTGTGGCTTGCTTTTTTCTTCTGCCCCACCAGATAAATACGCCTGAAATGGGTAAACTGGCTGCAACTAAACTCACTAAAAAGGCAAGTACTTTTCCAGCAAAACCAAAGATTGCCCCAACATGAATGTCATAATTCATTCTGATGACTTTGTCTGCTAATTTTGCTTCATGGAATCTGCCATAAAGATGATTTACCGATAATTCTTTCAAAGAGTATTGGTCAAAATATCGGTAATCTATTTTCCAGTATGTTCCGATTTCAGTATTCACGTTGACGGCAATGGATGCTGAATCGGACTCTGGAATGTGTACTTCTATGGTTGTAGCATTAGGATGTTCTACCAACATTTTCTGCCAAATCCTATCAATGGCTGGTGATTCTGCTGTTATTATTGTTTTCTGTTTTATATCTGAATAAGCTTCGGTGAAAACCGTTGATTTCTCTCCACCTAAACGCCAATAAACAGAATTAGCAAACCATTGAAAGCCCCAAACTAAACCCGTTAAGGCAATTATTAACACAATCCAAGCAGAGTAAAAGCCCAAAACATTGTGCAAATCATAGTTTTTACGCTTCCATTTTGTAGTGTTTTTCCAGCGAAACCAGAAGCGTTGTTTGGCTGCACTTTCGTTTTTGGGCCACCACAAGATGATACCAGAAATCAGCATCACGACAAAAATCAATGTCGAAATGGCTACTGTTGGCTGACCAATGTTCGGCGGAAGCCATAAGTAATAATGACCCATGAGTACGATTCTGAAAAAATCGCTGTCCATGTCTTTTACTTTTAGCACTTCGCCTGTGTAAGGATTGAGGTAAGCAATGTAATAATAGGACGGCTCGTAATGAAAAAAAATAGCCTGAGCCGACTTTGTTTTTCCAGAATACATCACTGCATGAAGCTGTTTGTCTGGCAAAGCTTTTTTTGCAATTGCTTCTAATTTAGAAGGTTCCAAAAATGCTTTATTTTGAGCTTCCACAAAACGAAAAGGCTGAGTAAAGTCTTGAATTTCTTCTTGAAAAGCATATAAACAACCTGTAATAGAAACGATAAACACCACAAGACCAGAAGCAAGCCCAAGCCAAAGGTGAATCTTTCCTATGATTTTTTTAAAATTTTGCATAAAATCTTACTAAAAATGGCTTAAAACTTATAATTAATACTCAATCTAGCATTACGCAAAGCCTCTGTTTGTGAATAATAATAATTGTTCCAAGCGTAATACGAACCTCCCGTTATTAGATAAGCATTGAAAAGGTTATTGACATTCAAGGCTATTCCAAATTTATCGAACTGATAAGATACCGCTCCATCAAAACGAGTATAGTTTGGCATTGAAGGATCAACGTCTTTGTTGTAAGCTCCGTACCAGTTACTTCTTCCTGCTAAATGTTGTACACCAAACGATAAACCCAACCCTTTTGCTTTTCCAGATTGAAAACGATAATTCAACCAAGTATTAAAAATATTTTTGTCTGTTCCTGGTACTTGTCTGCTTACTTGCGAGCCGTCTGTGTCTTTCGTTACTTTTGCATCCGTTATCGCATAATTCATCGTAAGTTCTAAGCCCTCAAGCACTTGTCCTCTTACATCAAATTCTAACCCTTGCGTTTGTGTTTGTCCTAACTGGATAGAGAAATACAGATGATTTGGGTCTTCTGTTAGTACATTATTTTTAGTGATTTTATAAGCTGCAACCGATGCCATCCAGCGACCGTTCAACCATTCTCTTTTTAAGCCAATTTCTTTGTTGTCACCGATGATTGGATCAAACTTCTTTCCTTCATAAGTACCGCCAGCTTGTGGGATAAAGGCTTTGTCATAAACAGCATACACGCTAGTGCTTTTATCAATTGAATAACTCAAACCTACTCTTGGCGTAAATTTACTTACCCCAACTGTTCCAGAATAAGGGTCAGTATCATTCGTTGTTGTGTAGCGTCCTGCTAAAGTAAAACGGAGTTTATCATTCAGAAATCTTATTTCATCCTGAGCATAAAATGCCGTGTAGCTATTGTTATAATGTACTCCACGCTCACGAATATCTAAACTGCGGTCGAATTTTGGATAGTCTTTAGAAGCTACTTGTCCATAAACAGGATTATACACATTCAGATTACCAATAACACCTGCTTGAGCCCAGTCGTGATAATAGTCTTTATTTCCCATGTCAATTCCTGCCAAAATACGGTGCTTGATACTTCCTGTTTCTACATCACCATTTAAAAAGAATTGCCCGACTTTCGTTTCTCCTAAAATATCCCAAATAGAAGTCGTTCTTTTTAAAGTATCGCCACTAAAACCCGATGCCCAAAGGCTTTGTCCCACTTGGTCGTAATGCAAATACGCTAATTGTCCCGTAAACTTCCAATTGGCATTAATGCTGTGCGAAAGCGTTAGGAACAAAGATTGGTCTTTGATTGTCGTTGGTTTTAAATTAGGTTCCAAAGTGGTGAAATTATAAGGCAAATCACTGATTCCTTTTGCAGAGAAAGCATAAGCCGAACCAATTGCCGACATCTCAACGCCTTGATAAGTATATTCGGCTGTTAATGAAGTTTTTGGATTGATTTGGTATTTAATTACAGGAGCTATCGAAACTCTATTGTTGTATTCAAAATTACGATGAGTACCTTTCATTTGTCCCATTACGTTCAGACGATAAAGTATTTTACCGTCTTTACTCAATTTTCCATCAAAATCTGCAGTACTGCGGTACGTTCCGAAGCTACCGACCGTCATGCCTATTTCAGATTTAGTAATGCCCGTTGGTTTTTTGGTTACTACATTATAAAAACCACTTGGTTCACCACTGGCAAGCATAAATCCTGCTGGACCTTTTACGATTTCAATGCGTTCTACCATACTCATATCTTCAGTAAGTGGTCCCCATACTTCGGTTACGTTCATACCATTTCTGAAAGCGGCAATTCTTGAACCACGCATCACAATACGGGCGTAAGTTTCCCAATGTTCTGAACGTGACGCACCACTTACATTACGAGTAACGCCTTCGGACATATCAAAAATCTGTTGGTCTTTTAATGCTTGTGCCGTAACCACCTGAATATTTTGTGGAAGTTCCAATAATGGTGTTTTTAAACGAAGTGAAATAGAAGGATAATCAGTTACATATTTGCTTGGATTTGATACGACCACGACTTCTCTTAGTTGTTTACTATCTTCTGTTAAAGTAAAATTGATTTCTTTACTTTCTCCTGCCGCAAGTATTATGCTTTCTTTCTGTGCTTCTAAACCTACAAAACTTGCTTGTACCGTATATTTTCCGGGTTTTATCTCTGTAATTTCATAAGCTCCATTGACATCTGCAATAACGCCTTTGTTTGTTCCTTTCAACACGACATTTACAAATTCTGCTGCTTTTCCATCACTTGTAAATACTTTTCCTTTTACTGTTGCTGTATTCTGAGCAAAGGCAATCACACTATTTAAAAATATAACGCTACTGAAAACAATCTTTATGACCTGTTTTGATAACTGTTTTTTCATGATAATTTTTATAAGGATTAAAAAAACTGTATTCGCCAATGTGGTTTTGACTCTGCAAATATTATACTTATTTAGACTAATTCAAAATAATTTCCGTTTTTATTTGGAATCTTTCTAAATAATCATTTACCTTTGTCATGCTTCTTTGGGAGACGAAAGAGTCAAGATGCAAGAGACAAGACGAATTGTGTGGACTTGAAGACTTTAGGACTCTAAGACACAAGAAGAAAAGAGAAAAGAAGTAATTGTTTATTCTTGAAATTTGAACCTTGAGGCATTTAAAGATAATTTCAATATTTTTCATCGAAACCTATTCAATCAATAAAATACTATTTAGAAAGCTGAGAACCGAAAAAAGGATGCTCATTATCAATAATCTTATGAAAGGGTTAATTTCCTTACTATTAATACTTTATACTTTAAACATGTTTGGACAACAGAAACATGTGGCAAATGATAGTTTAAAAACAAGTAATTTGAATGAAGTTGTTGTAACCGCTACTCGCAATGAAAGGGCTTTAAACGCTGTACCCATGCCTGTAACACTGATTGGGCAGAAACAGATTCGGGCAATGGGTTCATTGCGATTAAGTGAAGTGTTGGCAGAACAAACGGGACTTTTTATCGTGAATGATCACGGACAAGGCATTCAAATTCAAGGTTTTAATCCAGATTATACTTTAATACTCTTAGACGGAGAACCTTTAGTTGGGCGAACAGCGGGTACTTTAGAATTATCAAGATTGGCTGTTGCCAACATTAAACAGATTGAAATTGTAAAAGGTCCATCGTCAAGTTTGTATGGTTCTGAAGCTTTGGCTGGCGTGGTGAATATTATTACTGAAAGACCAAATGGCACAAAAGGCTCTTTTTCTGCAAGATATGGAACGAATCAGACGAGTGATTTAGCTGGAAATTTAAGCATGAAAACGAAAAAGTCGGGTTTTAATCTTTTCTTAAATCGTTATGCTTCTGGCGGATATGATTTTACGCCTGAAACTTTCGGAGCAACGGTTTCGCCGTTTCAGAATTATACGATTACACCAAAGTTTACTTATGATTTTTCTAAAAACATAAGTTTGAATATTTCGACAAGATATAATCTTGAAAATCAACAAAGTAGCTTATTGGTTGGAAGTGACCAAATCGCTGGAACGGGTTCTGTAAAAGATTGGAACATTAATCCAAGCCTGAGAATTGCCTTCAATCAAAACCTAAAAGCAGTTTTCAGATTTTATAATACGCATTACAAAACCAATTCTGAGCTTTTATATCAGAAAGACAATAACGTATATGATGCTACGTACTTTTCTCAAACCTTTCAAAGACCCGAAATCCAGGTGGATTATGCTTTAGGGAAAAAGCAATTTTTAACGCTTGGTGTAGGGAAAATTTGGGAAAGTGTAGAAGCAACTCGATACGACGATACCAAAAAATTTGAAACTAATTATGGTTTCTTCCAATACGAAAATTTACTGGTGAATTCTCTAAACCTAACAGTTGGCGGTCGTTTTGACGCTCACTCCGCTTACAAAGCTCAGTTTAGCCCCAAAGTATCGGTGGCTTACGACTTATCTAAAAAGGTAAGGCTCAACGGCTCTGTTGGAGTGGGTTTCAAAGCACCAGATTTCCGACAGTTGTACCTCAATTTCACCAATGCAGTGGCTGGTTATAGTGTGTTTGGCACGCAAGAAGTCGCTTATAATTTGGCTCGTTTACAAGCCGAAAATCAGATTTCAGAAGTACTTTTTGATGTTAATAGACTCGGAGAATTAAAAGCTGAAAGTTCCCTTGCTTATAATTTTGGCGGAAAAGTTGATTTGGATAATGGGCTGAAAATCAAAGTAAATGCTTTTAGAAATGATATTTCAAACTTGATTCAAACCCAAGCCGTTGCGCTAAAAACCAACGGACAAAGTGTTTTTAGCTACATGAATCTCACCAAGGCTTTTACACAAGGCATTGAATTGGATGCTAGTTATACAATTGCAAACCAACAATCGCCCATTACGCTAAGTGCTGGCTATCAGTTTTTGGAAGCAAAAGATAAAGAAGTAGTTGACAAAATTGAAAAAGGAGAACTGTTTAGAAGAGACCCTGAAACTTTGATTACCGAAAGAGTAAAAGCATCTGATTATGAAGGACTTTTCAATCGTTCACGTCATTCAGCTAATTTTAAAGTATTCTACGAAAATACAAAAAATGGATTAACTGCCTCATTAAGAGGAATTTATAGAAGTAGATACGGTTTTGCAGATTATAATGGAAATGGAATTGCTGATGTTGACAATGAATTTGTAAAAGGCTATGTTACTTGGAATATTTCAGCCAGTAAAACCTTCAAAGAACAATTCAGAGTACAAGCTGGAATTGATAATGCACTTGGTTATACAAACACTAAAAACATTCCAAATTTAGCTGGAAGACTCATTTGGTTAAGTGTTGGCATCAACCTTGAAAAAAACAAGATTACAGAACAATAGTAGTGAATTCTGATTGTGGGAAGACTTAGAATTCACAAGAATAAGTAAATGACTACAATTTTATCATAGTCATTTCTAATCGATTTCGTTTTATTTTTTCTTTTCGTTCACATGGTACAAAAACAGTCTTGGCTTATCAAGGCTGTTTTTAAAAAGCTTTCTACTAAACTTTATCAAGATGAAAGAGACACAACAAAAACATATCATTTTAATCGAAACAGATAATGCCAGCGCTTGGCAATGTAAGTGTTGTAATGAAATACAAATTCAATTTAAAAACACATTGATGACTTTTGAATGGCTTTCCATGATTCGTTTTTTGAAAAAATTAAATGAAGCACCTCATGCAGAAAAATTTTATGTCATAGAATTGTGCAATTTAAGAGATATTCCATCAATACAAACAGATGTATTTTCATCAGGAATTTGTTTAAGTAATGCCGAAATGAAAGAGTTTTTATTTGTACTGCACACAGCCTGTGAAAGAATTGATTTAGACTTGATTTTCAGAAATACACTTCATAACAACTAAGCCAATGGTACAGATTGAAACGCATTTTAAATGCCCTGTTTTTTCGATGAAAATCAGCGGAAAAACAACTCAGGAAGATACCAGAAGCTATTTATCAGAAATGAGTAAGTTGATTGGTAAAAATGAAAACTTCGGTTTACTCTTCGATTATCCAGAAGGAAATCTTTGTCGTGAAAGGGGCGTCATCAAACTAGAAACTACTTGGTTCAAACATTATCGTAGAGAGTTTTCAAAACAGTGTTTTGGTATTGCAATCGTTACAAAATCATTTTTCATGGCAAACGTCTATCACCATATTGTACAATATTTAGCCAAACGTACTTATGGCTGTCCTGTAAATATTTTTGAAACTCGCTCTGATGCTCAAAGATGGTTAATGGACTTGTATTTAACTCCTAAACAATAAAATCAATCAGATGGAAACATTAGTGTTTAAAACAAACATTGCCTCTCCTATTGGCATACAAGCCATTTGGGACGCACTCAAGTCAATCGGAATTAGCAATTTCAACATTGATTTTCACGATGTGAACAAGATTTTAAAAATTGTATCTGAACAATTTACCCCTTGTGAAAAAATCATTAATGCTCTTGCAGGCTTAGGTTATCAATGCGAGAAAATATCTTAAACTCAAATTAAACAGCTTTGGGCTAAAGGCTCAAAGCTTTCATTATCATACAATTAACTCACACACAATGAATTCTTTTCAAAAATTTACCTTATCAACTTTAGTAATTAGTACACTTTTTTCTGCTTGCAAAAAAGACGATGACGTTGTAGTACAACCTGTAAAATCTGAAACAGTAAAAGATTTACCAGCCGACCCAACCACTTCTGTTGGAGCAAACGGACAGCCAACTGGCACAGGAAAATATACTTTTTTCAGTTTTAAAAATGGTATCATAGCAAGTACAGACTCAGCAAGCTTGAAATGGGACATTGGTTTTAAGGCAACTACAATCATCACAAATGGTGGAACTTCGGGTAGCGGACAAGCCGCTGCGTTAGTTGTAAATGGCATTTTTAATGAAATAACAGAAGTACCAGCATCAGCAACTTTTGCGCAAGATTCAAAAACAGCATTTGCCATCCCGACAGGTTCTGGAAATGGCTGGTATAGCTATGCAAATGGCATTATTTCACCAACTGCTGGGAAAGTAATTTTAATCAAAACGGCGGAAGGGAAATACGCAAAAGTAGAAATTTTGAGCTATTACAAAGGTGCGCCAACAACGCCAGCTGCCACCGATGCTGCTCGTTATTATACTTTCAGATATGTGTATCAACCTGAAACGAGTACAAAGTTTAACTGATCATATTGAATCGCTCAATGAGAGAGTAAAAGACATCACTCTCTTGCATAAACTGCCACTGCTTTGCGGTGGTAGTTTTTCTTAAATTTCGGATGTTGAATATCGGAAATTTAAAATTCATTACTTCTTGCTAAAAGCTATTTTTATGGAAAATTCACACGATTTCAATACACTAACCGAAAATGAAAACGGTTATATTGGCTATTGTCCATGTTGCAGGAAGTACAATCTTGCATACAAAAATTCCTTATTCATTCTCAATGAATTTGAGTTCGGAGCTTTTCAAGAAATGTTAGAAAACAGGGTTGGTATTCTTGATTTTTGGACTTCGCACGGCAAAGAATTTATGATGCGAACACCTTTGAAAAACTATTATATTTTGTGGAAAGAAAGCGAAATTGACGAAGTATTGGAAATGATGGAAGAGATTGCTTTGTTGGTAGAAGCTCATAGAGTTGTCAATATCAATAAAAACTAAACTTTTAAGTGCTGAATTTGGAGTGTAGCATGACGAGTGAAACTTATTTGTTATTCATCACTCCACACTCCAAACTCAACATTTATTTCAGTTCTTTTCCTGCCATGTCTTCCCATTTGTAGAAATGGAAAGTACGGTCGTCGCTCATGGCGATGAATAATCCTTTTTTGAAAGTACTATTTAAAGGCACAGAAACCACTTCTGAGCCATCACTTTGTACAGCTTTTACTTTCACCACTTTCAATAATAGATGCTCGTTTGGATTTTGAGCTGTTCCTTCACGACTAAAAATATGAAACTGGTTCGCTCCTTGGTCAGAAACCAAAATATATCCTGTTTTTTTTGAAGTCTGATAAATAGAAATTCCTTCATGGTCTTCTGTAAAACCAGTAGTAGCAAACAAGGCTAATTCTTGATTTCCTTTTGAAGGTTCAGCAAAATACTTTCTTACGCCAACGCCTTCATCAGAATAATACACATAACCCAATTCATCATCTACAGCAATGGATTCTATTTCTTTTTTGCCACTGTACGCTCCAAATTTTCTAACTAAAGTAGCTTTTACTTGTCCTGTTCCATCATCTTCTAAAAGATATTGCCAAAGATAAGTACCATCAGTTGGACCAGATTTTCTTCCGACAATAGCATAAATTTTCCCTGTTTTATTTTTGTACAAGGCAATGCCCATCAAATCACGAAACTCCGCTCCTGTTTCATTTTCAAAAACTTCAATGCCGCCATTGTCAACGGGTTTCATATCGGGCAAAGTGTAAATTCTAAGCTTATGCGTAAAACGTTCTGTTGTTACCGCAATGTCTGTGGCTTTGTTATTGAGTATTAAGCCATACTCAATATCCACATTATCAGGTCTTTTCAGGTTTCGAACCACTTTATCTTCTTGAATTTTTCCTTGTAAATCATACACATACAAAGCTCCGTCGATGTCTTTATCTGTGCCAATAATAAGGCTTTTACTGGCATCTTGTGGGTTAATCCAAACTGCGGGGTCATCGGTATCGTGTTTTACAGGTTCAGTGATAAAAGTAGGCTGAATAATATGTTGTTCGCTGTTATTAGTTTTTGTTTGAACTGCCACTTGTTTACAAGCAGTAAGCGAAAAACCAAGTAAAAAAATGCTTAAAAACCGTTGGTTCATTATTTATCTCTTTTTTAATTGTGATTGAGTGAGTTGTGAATTAGTGAATTAAGGTTTTATTACTTTTTAGGTCATTCACTAATTCACAACTCACTCAATCACTCATTCACAATTATTTAGCCCCAAATGCACCAATATAAGACGCTGGTTCTGGTGATTTGTAGGTTTGTCCATTTATCGAAAGACCTTCTTTGAAATTTCTGCTAAAAGTAGTAATTCCTTTGTTCAAAGCTGGCGAACCAGTAGCCAAGTGGAAATCCCAAGTAGTTGAGAAATCAGCATTTGATTGACTCGTACTTACTGGATAATTCACAAATTTAGGGTCATTATCGCCAGCTTTATTACTGATAATATCGTTTGTTCCAGTTATGATTTCAGTACTTGGTTGGAATTGAGTTGCTCCTTCTTGAGAATACGAATAATACAAAGAATTACTTGCTTTAGAACGACTATCTTCTGGCTTCTTCACATCTCTTTTAATACCAAAACGACAGTTTGCCATCAAATTATTGTACAATTCTGCACGCACACTTGCTTCTACCCAAATAGAACCACCTTTAATCGTTGGTCTTCTCCAACCTGTATTTACAATCGTATTATTGTAAGCCACCACATAAGCTTGCGGAGTACGGTCGCCAGAATTTGATAATTTCAAGGCATTTGTATTGGTGCTGTAAATCAAATTATAAGCAACGTCAGCCACACAACCCGATTTAATATTGATGCCTTCGCCACCACTTTCACCCGTTGTATGAAAAATATTATTGGTAAAAATAATACTTCCGCCTTCTAAATAAGTGCAGTCATCATGCCAGAAACGAACTGTTGAGTTTTGCATCACCAATTTCCCCGCTGTGTTAGAAAACCAGATTGCTGGGTCGAATTCACCGCTAACGGCTTTGTATAAACCTTGCTTTACAGAAGTTGAAGATTCTGTCGTTACTGCTCCGCCATATTCTAAAATTGCATTACTGATTACTAATTCAGAACAAGTTTTTGAAGCTAAAATGCCGCCCCATAATTTACCAAATTTGTTTTTTGTAATTCTTGCACTTTCTGGAACTGTCAATTTCACTGGATTTGCTGTACTTCCCAATACATACAAATTACCGTTTACGATGATTTCTGGCTTAGTCGTTGTATCCATTACTACGGTTACGCCTTCTTCAATCGTCAAGCTTTTTCCTGCTGGAATAATGATGTCTGTTTTTACTTGAATGATAGAACCTTTTGTCCAAGTACCTGATACTTCACCTGTTACCGATTGTTCTACGACTGGCGTTGTCGTATTATCGTCTTTGCTACACGCAGCAAACAAGGTCATCAATAAAAAGATGCCCACAAACATTTTTGAATTTTTCATGATAAGGATTTAATTTTTTGTTTTAGTATTTGAATTTTATGCCGATTAAATAACTTCTTTGGTAATAATCTTCTCGAATCAAGGTTTTGCCATTACTGTTGGCTTGGTCTGGAATATTGTTGTTTACAGGATTGGTATTTTTGATGAAAACTCGCATCGGAGTATTCAATAAATTGTTGGCTTTGGCGAAAATCACCCAGCGGTCATTCAGCTTTTTTTCTACCGAAAAATCCATCTGAATAAAAGCTTCTTGCCACAAATCATTGTCTAAAAACTGCGAAACGGTATTGATACGCTCGCCAGTGTACGAAGCCGCTAACTGGGCATCCCAACCTGTTTTATTATTTTTATAGAGTAAAGAAAAATTACCGATATGTTCTGACTGTCCGTACAAAGGACGAGTTTGATTGACAGCTATTGAACTCAAATTTCCTGCACTATCACGCACTCTGATATTCTTTTTGGTAGTAATTGAAGAATGGGTATAAGTATAATTCGCTTTGATTCCGAAGTTTCTAAAGTACTTGATAGCATCCAGTTCAAATCCATAATTATTGGCATTTCCGAAATTTCCGGGTGTATAAAATACGTCTTGCCCACGTGTTTCATCTACTTGTAAAGTGTATTCAATCGGATTTTTGATTGCTTTATAAAAAATCCCAGCCATTACTTGGTCTGAAAGATTTGGGAAATACTCGTATCGCAAATCAACATTATCCGCTACGGCACGTTGTAAATCTGGATTTCCTCTTTCTTGAAATTCTTCGTTCACTACTTTTCCCGGTACAATCTCAAAAAAGCCTGGGCGATTGATAGAACGGAAATAAGAAGTACGCAAATTTTGAGAATTGTTCAAGCTATGTTTGATATTCAAACTTGGTAAAAAATCTGTATAAACCTGATTGCCGGAAGGACGAAGTTCTCCCAAAGGAAACAGCATTTGATAACCTTGGTCTGTATTTTCTACCCGAAGTCCACCGATAATTTGCGTAGCTTTCGTATTCAATTTTGCCATTAAATAACCTGCAGCAATTTTTTCAGTAGCATCATAATTCAAAGCCGAAGCCACCGTTCCTCTTGGATTTTGAACGGTAAAATTTACTTCATCATAACTGTTAAAATCTTTTCCGTAAACTGCAAAAGGGTTCGTTGGTTGCAAAACATAATTGTTGTAAAAATTACTTCTTTGTTTATCACGATATAATCCACCCGCACTGATTTCCAATGGATTACCTTTCCACAAACTTAAATAAGTAAGATTCAGATAAGTGGCGAAATCTCGGTCGTCGTTATGTTCCCAACGTCGGCTACTTTGTTGCGGATAAATTTTCGTTTCTACAAAATTTTCTCTTTTGCCCAATACACTAAAACTTGTATTGTCTGGCATTTGATTTGAAGCCGTAGAATACACCGCCGACCAATTGAATTTCAATTTTTCGTTTAATTGATGCGTTCCTTGCAAAGTACTGTTGAAAATTTGTTGTTGTGTTACTCTTGAACGAATCCCGAAAGTCAAGCCAGCATTTCCTTTTTCTGGGTCGTAGCCTCCCGAAGAGTATTCTGTTGTTTTGGTGTCTCTTAATTGTTCATTCAGCAAATTCATATAGGCGTTGTACCATTGAATTTTATTGTTTTCGTTCAAACGAAAATCAATTTTAGCGTGCAATCCCAAACGCTCCTGACGCTCAGAATATTGGCGCTCTGATAAACTGGTAATTCTTGATGTTTTTTCGGTGTCATAAACCGTTGAAGAATAGAATTTGCTATTACTTCCACGATAAGTATTCTGAAAACTTCCTGCTAAAATTACACCCAAACGATTTTGTAGAAAACGGTTTCCAATAGATAAACCGCCCACAATATTTGGAATAGGCTTTTTTGTTTGAAGTGTTAGTGTTCCTTTCGGGAAATCTTTTGCCGTGGCAGAGTATGTACTTCCGTTCAATTCATAAGGCGATAATTGCTGAATCTGACTGGCATCAAAACTTGTAAAGCCACGATTCATAAATAATTCGTTGTAACCGCCAGCCAAATTTCCTTTGATTTCCAACTGATTCGGTGCGTCCTTCATCACCATATTTACCACACCGCCAACGGCATCGCCTTCTAAATCAGGCGTTAATGTTTTGAATACTTCTAATCGCCCTAATAATTCTGAAGGAAAAATATCTAAAGGAACATAACGATACTTGTTGTCTGGACTTGGAATTTTGATACCATTCACCAAAGTATAATTGTAACGTTTGTCCATGCCTCGCAAAATGGCATATTGTCCATCGCCATTGCTGTTTCGTTCAATAGAAACGCCCGATACTCTTTGTATTAAATTAGCAACGGTTAAATCTGGTGAAATCTCAATCGCTCTTCCCGAAACAATATTCATCAACTGATTGGCTTTTCGTTCTGAAAAACGAGCTGAATTTTCGGTTGATTTATCGGTACTGGCTCTTACGACAACTTCATTCAAAGATTGTTTAACATCTGGTTCTAAATTCAAGCTTAGAAAAACATCTTCTTTGCCAATACTTATTTCCCTAGTAATCGTTTGATAAGCTACATAACTAATTTTTACTTGATATTTCCCTGCTGGAAGATGCTTGATACTGAAAGAACCATCTAAACCAGTAGCATCATAAAAGCCTTTTTTATCCAATCTGATATTCGCTCCAATCAATGGTTCACCCGTTTCTTTGTCGATTACTTTCCCGCTTAATGTTCCTGAAAAAGCTGCGAAGGAAGTAAGGATAAAAAAACTAATCAGGCTGTAAATTCTGTTCATGTTTTCTTTGTATTGTTTTTATTTCGCTTACTGACGTTTTTTAATGTCAGAGAAATAAAAAATTATTTGCACTCTTTTTTTGATGAAGCAAAGGTGCAAATACAATCAGAATAGAAACAAATTCCGAGCGTTACAAAAAGGCAACAGCGTTACAAAGCACATAAACAAGAAGGCAACAAGGGAAACAAAAATAATATAATTAACTGATTATCAGTAGTATAAAAATTTATATTCGATACATTATCAAATTGTTACCGTTACATTTCCGAATCGTTAAGTACTTATAAAGCTTGAATAAATGCCGAAAGACTATCGCCTTGAGCAAGGTTTAATTTCTTTCTCAATCGGTATCGAACTACTCGTAAACTATCTTGTGAGATGCCCAACAACGAAGAAATATCCGCAGAATTTAGATTCATTTTTAGCAGTGCAATCAATCGTAAATCGTTCGCAGTAAGATTCTCTGAACTAGCCTTTAGTTTATCAAAAAAGCTTTGATGTACTTGTTCAAAAATTCCTCTGAATTCTTCCCAATACTGGTCATGATTAAAACTTTGATTGATTTCCTGCATGATTTGTCGAAGCTGACGTTTGGGATCTCGACGATCGTCTTTAATCATTTCTTCTAATCGGTGATAGAGTTTTTCAAGCAATTGATTTTTCTGAATAACGTGCAGCGTGTGCGAACTCAATTCTTTTGATTTGATTTCCAAAAGGTTTTTTAGGTTTTCTTCTTCCAGTACTTTGTTGCGTAAATCTACTTCCATCAAGGCTTTTTGCGTTTCATAAACATGGTTTCTTTCTTCATTCAAAAATCGTTCACTCTTGATTTTCAACCGCTGGCGACTGATGATAACAGTTGCCAAAGCTGCCAATAAAATCGTGACGATTCCAATCGCTAAACCAATGATTTGATTCGTCTTTCTGGCATTATTCAGTTGTTCTATTTCATTATTCTTTTTGGTAATATCATACATTACTTGCAACAAAGCCAATTGCTTATTGCTGTTTTCATCATAAATATCCAAAGCTGTTTTTCGGCTTAATTCTAAATAATGAAAAGCACTGTCGTTGATTCCCATCAAATTATAGGCTTTCGCAATGTCTCGATAAGCTCCCGATAATTGATAGTTTTCTTTAGAATCTAGGGCTAAATCCAAAGCTTTTTTTGAATAAATCAAACCTTCTTTTAGCTTTCCTGTTTTTCTCAAAACATCGCCTAAATTATTCAAAACCTCAATTTGAGCAATTTGATTCTTTGTTTTTTGATTGATTGTAAAAGATTGTTGATAATAAAAGTAAGCGGAATCGTAACGAGCTAAATCTTCATAAATACTTCCAATGTTTTCATAAATCTTAGACATTCCCTGTCGATTATTGATTTTTTGATAGTGACTCATCGCTTGTCGCTGATATGTAAAAGCACTGTCATACTTCTGTTGTTTTTCGTATAATTGACCAATCTTGCCTAAAGTGTTTGCCATTCCCAAATCGTTATGAGTACTTTTATAAATAGCAAAAGCTTCGTCGTAATGTTGACGAGCAAGATTTCGCTGGCGATTGTAATAATACAAAACGCCCAAATCGTTCAAATTTTCTGCCAATAAATCCTTCTTTTGATTCGCCTTAAATATTTTACTTGCTTGTAAATGGAAATCCAAAGCCTGCGGATAATGCCCAAAATGATAGCAAATTTGTCCCATTTGCTGTAAGTAAATGCCAGCTTGCACAACATCTTTTTGTTCGTTGGCTTTATTATATTTTTCTTTCAAAAGCCGAAAAGTAGCGTCTGGATTATGAGAGAATAATCCAGTATTTTCATTCTCTTCTTGTTTAAGCGACTGCGAAAAAAGGTTGGGAAGAAAAAGAATGATTAGCAAAAAGCTTTTCAGGAAACGAAACAAGGAGTAATGTTTGAAGTAATTCATAAGGAGTATCGAATAAAGATTCTTTCAAATTTCCACTTGATACTTCTCATAATTTGTACGCCACACAGAAGTTTAACAAATATTTAATGTAACGATGATGTACTTAGCCATTTTAAATTTGACTTTTGTGCCGATTTGATGAAGGAAAAGAATAGATTAAAACAAGTTTTTGATTTTGAAAAAGAATGGGTTAAATTGCTTTTAGAGATTTCATCAATTCACTTCAACAAATTTTAAAGCCTATCAATTTTTGATAGTATTTCAAATGAAAAAATCAATAAAACTATTCTTCTTCGTTCTTTCATATTTGTGCTTGTACAATGGCTTTTCTCAGGATTTAACCCAACAAATCATTCCTAACCGTACAAATAGCCAAGAACAGCAACAAAAACCTTATGTTATTTTAATTTCGGCAGATGGTTTCAGAGCAGACTTTACAGATAAATATCAAGCAAAAAATCTTCGTAAATTAAGTAATGATGGCGTAACGGCTTCGTTCATGTTTCCGTCTTTTCCTTCGCTTACTTTCCCAAACCATTATAGTATCGTTACAGGAATGTATCCATCGCATCATGGTTTGGTTGATAATTCATTTTATGATGCTCAACGTCAAGAAAATTATGGGATGAGTAATAAAAAAGCAGTTGCCGATGGCTCTTGGTATGGCGGAACACCTCTTTGGGTTTTGGCAGAAAAACAGCAAATGCTCAGCGCCAGCTTTTATTGGGTTGCTTCTGAAAGTAATATTAAAGGTACTTTACCTACTTATTATTACAATTACAACGAGAAAATTGATATTGATACTCGTATTCAGACTGTAAAAAATTGGTTACAATTGCCAGAAGATAAACGCCCGCATATTATTACTTTCTATTTTCCAGAAGTAGATCACGAAGCGCATACTTATGGACCAGATTCAAAAGAAACGGAAGAATCCGTACATTTTGTCGATAAAAGTATTGGTAAACTCGTTGCTACGGTAGATTCTCTTCATTTACCCGTAAACTTCGTTTTTGTTTCTGACCACGGAATGACAAAAGTTGAAAACGAACATCCAATGCTACTGCCTGCTGCGATTGACCCCGCTAAATTTATCATTCCTCGTGGCGATGCTTTACTCCAGCTTTATGCAAAAGATAAAAAAGATATTTTACCAACTTACAAAGCCTTGAAAAAGGAAGCGAAAGATTTTGATGTGTATTTGAAAAAAAATATTCCAAGCCGTTGGCATTACGGAAAAAAGGACGACAAGTATAATCGCATCGGCGATATTTTACTTGTACCTCATTTACCAAAAGTATTTGGTATTACAGGCAAATCAACTACTCCGGGCAAACACGGTTTCGACCCAACTCTGGAAGATATGCACGCAACGTTTTTTGCTTGGGGACCAGCCTTCAAAACGCAAACAAAAATTGATGGCTTTGAAAACGTGAATATTTATCCAATGATTAGCAAAATTCTTGGCTTAAAATACGAACACAAAATCGACGGAAAACTGAAAGTTTTAGACGGAATTTTAAAGAAGTAAAACGAAAAAGCTCAGATGGTCAAAATGTCCATCTGAGCTTTTTTAATATTTTCAATTTCTATCTGGTCATTTTTTCCTAATGGACATTTTGACCATCTGACAAATTCTTAGTTTAATATCAATTTGAATTCTTGTAAAGCGATTTCAACGGCTTCAAAAGCTTGGATACTTCTGGTTTGATAAGCTTCGTTAATCGTACTTAATACTTTGTTATACTTTTCTTGAGCAATGTCGATTTGACCACTCTCCGTACTTTTCTCTTTTGATACTTGTTGTAAAATTTCATCTACTTTTTCAATATCATTAATCGACTGGTTTTCTTCATTCGATTTTGCCAATAATTGAATCTTATTTTTGTCAACTTTCTTCTTGCCAGAAAGTACTTCATTACGAAGTGTTGGCGTTAGTTTTTCTAATCCTTCTGCAAAAGCAGCATCTCTCCTAATCGTTTTTTCTCCAACGTTATATTCTTTCGCTAATCTTTCCGCAGTAGTGATTTTAGGCTCTTTTTCCAAATGGACATTTTGACCATCTGAGTCTATTTCTTCTTTTTTGCCTTGTAAATTACCAATAACATCGTTTTTCTCAGTATTGTATCGCAATCCACGTAAATATGATGCCTGTTGTGCATTCAGGTTTCTTCGTCCCAATTGCAAATCAATCATGTGTTCTTTTACTTCTTTAAAAGAATTAAACGACAATAATTGAACATTGAAAGTAATTCCAAATTCCTTGCAAATTCCGTAGCGATTATGCCCGTCAATTAACACATAAGCTGGTTCGAATTCGCTTCCTAAGCCAATAACATCTTTGGTGGTTTCCCAAAGTAACAAAGGGTCTTTACAGCCATTTGCCAATAAATTTGCTTTCAATTGTGCCAACTCTGAGTCCAACAGTGGCGGAATAAAGCTTTTTAATTCTTCAAGAACAGTAATATTCTGTTTAATCGACTCCAAAGGCGAAAAACTACTATTTGTGATAGCTACTCTTGCTTTCTCTGCAATCGACATTTTGATGTTCTTTGCCATTTTCTAAAATGTTAATTGGTTTAAAATAATGATAAGTATTCGTCACAAAATTCTTCGTAGCATTTTGCCGCTTCTGAATCTTTGTCAAACGTTCTGATGGGAATTTGCTCAATTTGCGCTTTCTGAAAAGCAATTAAATGTTTAATTTCTTTATCAAATACTTTGGTATGCGGGAAAATACTTCTCACAGTCTCCTTAATTCCATCGTGAACGGTATTTTTTCTAACCATCGTAAACACAATACCATCCACTTGTAAAGCGGGATTAAATATCTGACGAGCTTCCGAAATACGTTCTAATAAAGTATTTAAGCCTTTTAAAGCCGACATTTCAGGCAAAAGAGTAATTAAACAACTATTCGAAGCCTGCATCGCACTCATCGTAAGAATATTCAATGACGGTGGGCAGTCAATCAAGATGAAATCATAATTCTGACTCAATCTTGCAATCAGTATTTTCAAACGCTGCTCTCCTCCTACTTTATTCACCAATTCTGTTTCAGCTTTTGCTAATTCAATATCAGAAGGCGCAATGTCTAAGTTTTCGCCAATATTATAGATTGGTAAATCGGCTAATTTTACCAAACTTGTATATACTTGTTGCTCATCACGAATCTGTACATCAAAAATTTGACTTAAATTTCCCTGAGGGTCTAAATCAATAATCAATACTTTAAAGCCTTTTTTAGCAATTGCTTCACCCAAATATCCCGTTGTGGTAGTTTTGCCAACTCCACCTTTGTGATTGATTACCGAAACAACTCTAGCCTTTTCATACAAATCAATTGAAAACCCATAAGAAGTCACCACAGGCAAAAGTAACTCTAAATGTTTTTCACTTAAGTTACGTTCTCCTTTCAATGCTTTGGCTAAAGTATCCTTCGCAAGTCCAGCTTCTCTTTCCAATGTCGCCACTGAAATTGCATTTCTTCTTCTGAGAAACCTCAATAATAATTCTTGAGTCAACATTTATATAATGATTTGAAATGAAAATATTATCAAATGTACTGTTTTTGCATGATATATTATGCGATGTAATCAAAAAAGCATAAAATTTCATACATGAATTACGTTATAAGTTCTTTTAAAAAAGACAAAGAAAAAAGAATCGCTCTCTCAAATCTTTTTCTTTTTTGAGAGAGGCTTTTTTAATATATTTTTAAAAGAGTTTTTTAATATATTTTTTAGCACCTCTGTAACTAATTGAAAAACAATATATTATATCATATTTTGGCAACAAATTGTAGGTGGTTTGGCAACAAATTGTAGGTGATTAAGCAACAATTTGTAGGTGATAGGCAACAAATTGTAGGTAATTAAGCAACAAAATGTAGGTGGTAGGCAACAAATTGTAGGTATTAAGCAACAAAATGTAGGTGGTTAATAATTATGAATAAAATCAATATTCTTTAAGTTGATGATTTATAGATATTTATAAAATCATTAGGCAACAAAATGTAGGTGTGAGTACAAATTACTAGAAAAAAACTTGGAAATGTCGATAATCTTCTCGCTTTGAAGTATTAGGCAACAAATTGTAGGTAAAAGCTCTTTTTTTAGTTTTTAAAATTACTTTCAAAAATGTGTTTTTCCTTCCTCTTTCTTTATCCATTTTGTTTATAAAGCTTAAAGTAAAATGATACATCTTTTCTATTAATTAGGCAACAAATTGTAGGTAGTTTTTGGAGGCTTTATAGGCTTCTTTTTTCTTGAATTAAGCAACAAATTGTAGGTAAAAATAAGAAATATGTCTTGTTTACTATTTCTACCACATCTTCTACTTCTTTTTCGACTAATTAAGCAACAAATTGTAGGTAAAACAGATATACGCTAGTCTATATACTTCCTTTATGATAATCTAACATTAATTCTTAGGTATTTCAACCAATTTCATGGTTTAAAAAGATATATTTCCCATTCAATATCTTAATTATGCAACAAATTGTAGGTATTCTTATGAAATATAGGCTTTTCATCCTGATTAAATCATATTTTATTAGGCAACAAAATGTAGGTGAACGATTAGTTAAAGGCAATTATCAGATGATAATCTTTGTTTTTAGGTGTTAAAATAACAATCGAATGATTCTGTAAAAAAACAGCTTACTTTGGAAACATTTTTTTGTAAAGTTGCCAAAAGAAATTAGTTTTGTATAGGTAACCAATATGCAGATGAAAAATGAATTAGAACCAAGCTTGAGTATTGAATTATTTCAGAATAATCCAGATTATCTGATTTTCAATAATCCATTAGCCAATCCAAAATTCATTAGAAGAATTTCTAAGAATGAATCGGTTTCGGTAGATGATATTTATACCAGAAAACTATTCATTGAAATAGCTTCTCGTCTAAAGCCCTCACATTTGTTTGGAATGGAACAAAATGAAAGTGTTTGTTTTACCATTCATATTAAAGACTTTTTAGAAAGAATAGGAGTAACGCACAAAAAGGGCTATAATTATTTGATAGAAAGTGCTGAAATGCTTCAAACTACTTTATTAAAGTGGCGTGAAGGAAAACTAGAAGTAAGTACAACGATTATTTCCCAAATGATTCATGACGAAGGTTCTGGGAAAATACAGCTTTTCATTGTGCGAGATTTAGCTCAAAAAATTTTAGAAGTAAATGAAAGAGAAAATTTCAGTTTCTTGAAAGAGAATTTCTTTAGATTACAGAATAGCCAATCAATTAAATTGTATCCATTTTTCAAGTCTTGGTTAAACAAAGGCTTTTATGAAATAGATATTGAACGCTTCAAAATTCAATTTGAATATAATACCAGCGGATACCTGAAATTCTCTAATCTTGAGAAAAGAGTACTCATTCCAGCCATTGAGGAAATCAACGACAAAACAGACATCTTTATTACTTATCAAAAGAAAGGAACGAACCTTGATAAATTACGCCCAAAAATCACAGGATTATTGTTTTTCATTAAGTTAAAAAAGAAAGCCTCATCAACAGGCGACGACGATGCTTTCAGAATGATTGAATTCAAAAGTTTCTCAGAAATGACAGAACCTTTGAAACAAGAAGAACAGCCCGATAATAATACATACTTATATACACTCTTCAAGAAAATCAATTTAGTAGAGAAACCAGAAGTAAATACCATAGAAATAGAAATAGATGCGTATGTTGAAAAAAATGGGAGAGAAGTAGTAGAAGATTGTTTCAATGCTTTAATAGATAAAAAAGTAGTAGTACGAAGTATGGCATACTTTAGTACGAAAAATTTGTTCGAGCAACATCAAGGCTACACCAAACAGAAAAAGAAGAAAGTAGAAGAGAAAAAACAGAAGATTAAACAGGAAGCAGAAAAAGCAAATAAACAAGAAGAGTTTAAAAGACTTGTAATTCTATTTAAAGAAGCAGAACTAAATTACTTTGAAAGAAGATATGATGCTTTGAACGATAGCGATAAGCTTACCTTAATAAATGAAATGCAAGAAGCAGGCCGAAATAGTGAATGGTATTTTAGTGCGGACAAGCAACCCACTCAAATTGCCAAACAGCACATGGGCATGATTTTCTCCTTAAGAGATTTATATAATCCATATAACCGCCTTGAAAAATTCCAATATTGGATGAGTAAAGAAGGAAGAGAGGTAGAAATATCTGATGATATGATACAATTACTAAATTATTAGGCTGTTATTCATCAGCATAGTCGTAAATATCCAAGTTACTTTCAAAAAGTAGCTTGGATATTTTAGTTTTATGTAGAGTTGATTTAATTCTTTCAAAAACCCAATATGTTTATTTTTTGTATTTTTATAATTATTTCAATTGTGAAAAATTGAGTAGTTTTCGTCATTACTTTTTAATCGTTTTTTATTGAAAATATTTTTCATTTTAACTTATTGAACTACAGTATATTTACAAAAAACTTTAAAAAAAAGTTAATTTTTTTAATGCAGAGCCATTGTATTTACAAATAAAGCTTGCATCTTTGCACTCCCAAACGACGCCAACGGGCTGAGGGAATAAGGGGGAAGGGAGTAATTAGGAAGATAATTACTAACAAAATTTAGGAATCGGA